>DAOOQY010000947.1:0-2086 GCA_035389025.1 Verrucomicrobiota bacterium | reverse complement strand
TCGTGCGGTCGCGCCGTTGCAGAATCCGGTGCGCGAAGCCGTCGCTCCAGGGGGGTTGGTTTCGGCGCTCAGGCTTGAGGTGTTCGCCGGTGGATCAGCCACTTCTGGAACTCGACCAGCACCGCGCCGGTCAGGCCCGCGCCGAGAATACGCAGCCACTCGTTCCAGCCAATCGGCGCGGTCTGGAAGATCGAGTTGAGGAAGGGCAAGTACGTGAGGCCGACCTGCAGCAGCAGTACACCTGCGATGCCCAGCCAGAGCCAGCCGTTGCGGAACAGGCCGATGGACCAGATGCCGTGGCGCAGGGAGCGGCAGTTGACCAGGTAGAGCGCCTGGACCATGGCTACGGTGTTCAGGGCGACCGTGCGGGCTGCGTCCACGCCGGCTCCTCGGGCCAACTCCCACTTGAACAGCCCGAAGGCAGCGATGAGGATGAGCAGACCGACGAGCGCCACCTGCGCCAGCATGCCCCCGGTGAGAATGGGGGCTTGGGGCCGACGGGGCGGCCGGTGCATGATGTCCTGCTCTTTGGGTTCGAGGGCGAGGAACAGACCGAGCAAGCCTCCGGTCGTCATGTTGATCCACAACACCTGAAGCGGGAGGATGGGCAGCGTTGCGCCGGCCAGTGCGGCGGCGAGAATCACGAGGCCTTGCCCGAGATTGCTGGGCAGCGCCCAGGTGATGATCTTGGTCAGGTTGTCGAAAACGTTCCGGCCCTCCTCGACAGCCGATTTGATCGACGCGAAGTTGTCGTCCGTCAGAACCATGTCGGCGGCTTCCTTGGCGACCTCGGTTCCGGTGATGCCCATGGCGACACCGATGTTGGCTTGCTTGAGGGCGGGTCCGTCGTTCACCCCATCGCCGGTCATCGCGACGATGTGGCCGCGCGCCTGCAGTGCCTCGACCAGGCGCAGTTTCTGTTCCGGGGTGACCCGGGCGAAGACGGAGACGTTCTCGGCCACGTCGACCAGCGCCTCGTCCGAGAGCCCGGCAAGATTCTTGCCTGTTAATGCCGTTGTGCCCTCTGGCGCCGTGTGATTCCCGATCAGGCCCAACTGCCGGCCGATCGCCGCCGCCGTCCCGGCATGATCGCCTGTGATCATCTTGACCCGGATGCCCGCGCGGTGACAGGCCGCCACGGCATCGATGGCTTCGGTCCGCGGCGGATCGATCATCCCCTGGAGGCCGATGAAAGTGAAGTTGCTCGGCAGGTTTTGAATATCGAGGTGCCGGGTCTCGGGATCAACCTCGGCGCGGGCGAAGGCCAGCAGACGCAGCCCTCCGGAAGTCATTCGGCTGACCTGGGCTTGAACACGACCGCGGTCGAGTCTGACCGGTTGTCCGGCGGCATCGAGGGCAGCATCGCACCGTTCGAGCACAACCTCGACCGCGCCTTTCAGGTAAATCCGCTTCCGGCCCGCGCCCGAGTCGCCGTGCAGCGTGGCCATGAACTGGTGTTGCGATTCGAAGGGGATGAGGTCGATCCGCGGCAAACGCGCCTTCACCGCTGTGTCGTCGAGCGCGGCCCGGTGGGCTGCAACGATCAGGGCGACTTCGGTGGGGTCACCCTGGGCATCCCAACGCCCGTCTTTCTGGACGAGGGCGCTGTCGTTGCAGACCAGCCCGGCCAAGAAGCACTCCGAGATGCCCGGGGCCTCGTCCGGCTTGAGTGCGTTGCCGTCGAGCCTGACGGCCCCTTCCGGCTCATAACCGTTGCCGTCGATCTCGACCACGCAGTCGCCAACGACCACCTCTCGCACCGCCATCTGGTTGCGCGTGAGCGTGCCGGTCTTGTCGGAGCAGATCACCGTGGTGCTGCCGAGCGTCTCCACCGCCGGCAGTTTGCGGATGATGGCGCGACGCTTCGCCATGCGGGCGACGCCGATGGCCAGGGTCACAGTGACGGCGGCGGGCAATCCCTCCGGGATGGCGCCCACGGCCAACGCGATGGCCGAGGAGAGAATCGCATCGAGGCTCTCGCCGCGGGCCAATCCCACGGCCACGACCAGGGCGGCGAGGCCCAGTATCAGGATCAGGAGCTTGTGCCCGAAAGCGGCCATTTTGCGTGTGAGCGGCGTTTCGAGAT
>DAOOQY010000946.1:0-2088 GCA_035389025.1 Verrucomicrobiota bacterium | reverse complement strand
AATACATATGGGACGTGATGGAACACGTCCCTCCAGCTTGCCCAGCTGGTAAAAACTCTATCCTACCGGCTGAAGCATGAACCACATACAGGAGGCTTTCCACATGACCCTCTTTGACCGTCTTCCACGTTCCATGTTTGTCAGTCTGGCAGTGGGATTGGGCTGGGGGATTCGCGGCCAATACGGCCACGAGGCGGGGGCCATGATTGCAGGCCTTCTGGTGCGGCTGGATTCTCACGATCGCTTTCGTTGAAACTTTGGCGACCCCAGGGTGTCTGAGAAGATGGTATGACGACACTCGATACCATGATGGGGCTGTGTCTGGGCATCGGCCTGAGCGCAGCGTGCGGATTGCGCGTGTTTTTGCCACTGCTCAGTCTGAGCGTCGCATCCCACCTGGGCTGGATTCCCCTGGCTGCCAGCTTCCAGTGGGTGGCATCCCCGCCGGCGATGGTGGCTCTCATCGTCGCCACGTTCATCGAGGTCACGGCCTATTTCGTGCCGTGGCTGGACAATTGCCTCGACTCGCTCAGCGGGCCGGCGGCGGTTCTGGCGGGTACGCTGATCACCGCATCTCAGTTGGACCAACTCAACCCGCTCCTTCAGTGGGGACTGGCTTTGATTGCAGGAGGGGGCACAGCGGGTGTGGTCCAGGGCGCGACCTCACTGCTGCGCGGGACTTCCACAATCGCCACCGCAGGCCTCGGGAACCCGTTGGTGGCCTCGGCGGAACTTGGCGGGGCCGTTCTGGGCAGCCTCTTTTCCTTGTCCTTGCCGGTTCTCGCAGCCTCGGTTGTGCTTGGCGGGATGGTGGCTGGAGCGATCGCTCTGTGGCGTCGGCGCGCGCGACAACGCCAGGAGTCAATCTGCCACTCCTGCTGAGATCGCAGGGAGTCTTGTCGGGCAGGCGATTTGGCGGCGCGGGAGAGAGCCTGTATCGAGACAATCACAGCCACCCATCAGGGCCACTCAGATCACGGCCCTGCGAGAAGGACCGGCTTTCGGAAAGGGGGGCGCATAGGCAGACTTGCTGCCGGCTGTCGAGTGCGCTTGACACGTTGGCGGGTGGCACTCAATGTTTCATACTGTATGCGAAGGATACCCGAGGTCTCACGCAACGTCTCCCGCGCGGGCTTTACCCTCATCGAACTGCTGGTCGTGATTGCGATCATCGCGATTCTGGCGGGCATGCTTCTGCCGGCGCTTTCGAAGGCCAAGGCCAAGGCGCAGGGCGCAGGGTGCATCAGCAATGGCAAGCAGCTTCAGCTCGCGTGGGCCATGTACGCCGACGACTTCAACGGTTTCATCGTGCCCAGTCGCTGGTGGGTATCGGGTGTCCTTGATTACAGCTCGGATCCGGACAACACCAACACCGCGCTCCTGATGGACCCCAAACAATCGTATCTGGCTCCCTACACATCCTCGCCCGGCATTTACAAATGCCCGGCGGACAAATCGTACGTCAAGATCGGCAACCGCGTTCACCAGCGGGTCCGGAGTTTCTCGATGAACAGTTGGATGGAAGGCGACCCCTCGATCTCTATTGTCGCCGGGTCCAACGAGGACAACCGGGGCGACGGCAAACAGTACTACTCGTTCCACCGCGCGACCGACATCGTGTCTCCAGGTCCCGCGACGGCGTGGGTGATGGTGGACGAGCACCCGGACGGGATCAACGACGGCTGGCTGGCCGTCCGCATGTACACGAACGGGCGGGCTTACTGGCGCGATCTGCCCGCCAGCTATCACAATGGGGCGTGCGGCTTCGCATTCGCGGACGGCCATGCGGAAATCAAGAGATGGCTCGACCGCACGACGCTCGAACCGATCCGGCGCGTCTACAACTCCTTTAACTTCTTCACGACCCAACTGCGCGATTACCAGTGGTTCAGCGCTCGCTCGACCGCCGTCGTCGGCCAGTAATCCCGCCTGCCCCCTGCCTTGCCGAGCCCCGATCACAGGTTTCAGTCGATCGCGGGAAACGCCGTTGCGCACCAGCATCCGTGCCTTCGTCCCTCAATTCATCCCGGCGTGGTTTTGCTTCTCTAGCCCGCATAGCAGTCCTCTTGCGAAGTCTGAGTGCCCTGT
>DAOOQY010000945.1:0-2090 GCA_035389025.1 Verrucomicrobiota bacterium | reverse complement strand
AACCACGAAAAACCGCCACCCTCGACTTCGTAGCTGAGCAACCGCTGGTAACCCGTGCTGATGAACCCCTCGGCCTTCATGAGAATCTCGGGTGTGATCTGGCCCGTGCTCTTCATGTACTCGACCACCAACACGTTGGGATAGGTGACCGACGAGGTCTGCTCGAAGCACCCGTATGGCATCTGCAGCATCGAGTCCAACCCCTCGACCACCTGGCTGAAAAGACCCGGGTAGACCTTCACGAGTATCTTGCTGGCGCCGTCGATGGCCTCTGCCGGAATCGCGATCGTGCGCTCGACTGTCCCGCTCAGCCGTCCGCTGTGGGTCACTAACACCTCGGCGCCGTCCGGCATCACCTCGACCTCGCGCGCGATGGCATCGCTGCGCGTGCTGCCATAAGCAGTCACTTCGAGCGTGAACCGGCCGACCCGCACGGTCTTGATCCGGAAATAGGTCACGCTCACTTCGTTCGCTCCGAGCGTGACCGTCCGTTCCGGAGCGTCCACCAGCTCGAAACCACCCCCGCCCTCGAGCGTCAGCCGGATCGTCTGCCCCTCGGGCAGGTAATTGTAGATCGCGATCGGCACGGACACCTCGTCGCCGCGCGTCAGCGCAGGCGGCAAATCGAGATCCACAAAGAACTCCTGGAAGACCCGCAATGCGCCGGTGGCGCTGCCGAGCCGTCCGTCGGCGCTCGATGCCATCCCGGTCATCCGCCAACTCGTGATCGAATCGGCCATTTTGAGGTTGACCGTGGCGGTGCCGTCGGCCCCGGTGATGACGAGCGGATTGGCATAGAGCGTCTCAGGGAAGTACTGCCGCAGGTAGGGCTGAGTCTCACCTCCGCCGGCGGAGGGACCGACGGAGGGCGGTCCCAAGCCGACGACGCCATCTTCGAGCCAACCGAAACCCTGGGCAAACAGCACGAGACCGTTGGGTCCGCCATTGGCGATCACCCACCACTCGGGGTTTTCCCGCCACCAGGGGTACCGAACCGTCCAATAGCTCGCCACCAGGGTCAGATCGTCGGATGTGTCCCAGCGTTTGTCGAGGCCGGCGCAGAGGAAACTGTACTCGCCCGTCGCGGCCGCGTACCGGATGCGGTAGGGCGTTCCCCAGGGATCCGCCACCGCGTCACCGGACTGGGGATTCCCTTCTTCTGCCACCTCCTGGAGCGCAGACTCGAAGTAGGCCGTCGAGAGATCGTGCTCATGCCAGCCCAGTTGCTCATCGAGCACTTGGATCAACACGTCCAAATCCGCCCAAACCGCATCGCGCAGGGTCTCGCGCAGCGCCTCGCCATCCGCCGCATCGCTCACCCGTTCGAAGGTGCCGAGCGGAACTGTCCCGAGCGCGGCGAACAGCATTCCCAAGGCCCGCTCGCGCGCCGTGTCTGAATCGGGCCCGAGAGGGTCATAGACGATCTCCTCGGGTGTGAAGCCGTGAATCTCGTAACGCGGCTGGCGCAGTTGCTCTTCGAGGTAGAAGTAGACCTTCTCCATGCCCGGCTGCATTTCCTGAAGAGCGAACACGGCTTCGTCGACAATGGTGAGTCCGATGGCCGCCGCCACGGGCTGACCGTCCTGGCCGCTGACCTGCAGCCGAATCGCCGCCTCCTCTCCGGGAAGGTAGACGTCCTTGTCGGGGGCGTAATCGAGGCGGAGGTCGTTGGCCGGGTCCACATAGATGATCCGCCGGTCCCGGATGGTGTCGCCCCCCACCGTGATGCGGTAGGCCGAGAGCGAGAGGGTGCCCGACATGTCCGCCGTCAGCGGCAGCACCAGCGCAGTATGCCCGCCCTCGGGCGACAGGCTCCGGCTGTAGAGGGTCTGCCCCTCCTTCACCACGTCGACGAACACCGATCCGCCCAGGCCGCTGCAATAAACGTCCGCCTTGACCATGTCGCCCACCGCGTACAGAGCCTGGTCCGTGCGAATCAACAGGCCTTCCGCGCCCCCTCCAAAAGCCAGGTCCACCGAGCGATCGGCGCTGTTCCCCCGCGAGTCCGCCGCATGCAGATCGAGAGTGAGCGCGGACTGCCCGGCTGGTGTGACGGTGACGATCCCGATGCCCGCGGCATCGGTCGTCAC
>DAOOQY010000944.1:0-2094 GCA_035389025.1 Verrucomicrobiota bacterium | reverse complement strand
CAGAGCGTGGACGCCGGCGGGATTATGGGCGCCATCCAGGAGAGTGACGCAGTCCGGGGCGGTTTGAATCCTTTGCATGCGCCCGGCCCATTGCACAGCAGCCAGCCCGCGACGCACCGCATCATCCGACACCGGGAACCGCGAGGTCAGCGCCCGCACGGTCGCGAGGGCCAGCGCGGCGTTGAGCTTCTGATGCTCGCCCGGAAGCGGCAGTGCGATCGTATCGAGCGGCGGTGTCCGGACCTCCTCGATCCCCACCGTCACGAGGGGCGCCTGGGCCAGACCGGCAGCGGCCCGAATCACCCCCAAAGCTTCCGGGGCATCGGATGCGGTCACGACCGGCACGCCCGGCTTGATGATGCCGGCTTTCTCGGCGGCGATCTTCGCCAGCGTGCTGCCAAGCCACCGCTCATGGTCGAACTCGATGTTCGTGATGACGCTGGCCACGGGCGTCACGATGTTCGTGGCATCCAGGCGCCCCCCCATGCCAGTCTCCCACACCACCAGATCGCACCCCTGCTCGGCGAAATAGCACAACGCCATCACCGTCACCACCTCGAAGAACGTCGGCGAATGATCGTGCGGAAACGCCCGCAGGAACCGCTGAGCTTGCTGCACGAGCCGGACAACATCCACCTCGGAAATCGAAACGCGGTTCACCTGGATGCGCTCGCGAAAGCTGATCAGATGCGGCGACGTGAACAAGCCGACGCGCAGGCCTGTCGCGGAGTAGATCGCCTCGATCATGGCGCAGGTCGACCCCTTGCCGTTGGTGCCGGCCACGTGAATGAACCGCAGCCTGTCCTGCGGGTTGCCCGCCAATGCCGCCAGGCGCCGCGTGTTCTCGAGGCCCAGCTTGAGGCCAAACCACTGCAGACCGTAAAGAAACTGGATGGCAGATGCGTACGTCATGAGATCACCGCACCGCCGGACCCTGGATTCAGCGGACCGTATGGTCAACTGGTTTGTCCAGCGGGGCGCGCCCCAGACCAGTCCCCATCCTCGGCATCAAGAGTATGATGAGTGGTGGTTCCCCGTGCTCCACCCCCGCGCTTGGCTATCGGTTTGCACGCGGTCGAATCTCGATCCACCGGAAAAAGCACTGAGCGCGCACCTTGGTGGCAGTCGGAATCTCGATCTGCATGTTCCCCTGGCCGTCAGCCACACGATCGGACTCCGGCACGTTCGTCCAGGGGCCGGTCAGCCTTGGCGCTGACTGCAAACGGCAATGCTGACCGGGCGTCGTCCGATGCCGGAGTTGCATCGAGTTGCCGTGCAGAACAATCGAGGGCGTGCGGATGGGACAGTCGCTCTCAGAGACCGATTCAGCAGCGATGTCGGACCCGGAGTCTTGGGCCGCGCCGCGCACAGCCTGGAGTGAGACGGGGCTTACCAGTTCCCGGTCCATGTCTCTCGACGGCTCGGGGTTGACCGTCACGGTCAACACGAACCGGGTCGAGGCGAACGCCAGTCCATCGGCCACCCTCAGGGTGATGATTGCGGCGCCGGCGCTCAGGGCGACAGGAGTCAAGGTGATCGTGCGATCGGTGCCCGCGCCGGCCAGGGCGATGTTGGCGTCGGGGACAAGCGCCGTGTCGCTCGAAGTGGCGGTGACCGCGAGTGCGGCCGGATCGTTGTCAACATCATCGACGGTGAATGGGATCGGGCCGACGACCGAGTCTTGCGGGACGGATTGATCGCAGATCGCGCCGATGGTGGGCGGCGCGTTGGGGGCGAGGAAGCTGACCTCGTTCGACGGGTCGCTTTCGAGGCCAGCGGTGTTGTACGCAGTCACGACAAAGTAATAGGTCACCTCGGTCTGCAGACCCGTGTCGACAAACGTCGTCACGTTCCCCACATCCACCGTTTGGTCGTACACGCCCGCGCTCTGGCCCCGGTAAAGCCTGTACCCAGCCAGATCGGTCTCGCTGTTCGGGTCCCAGGCCAGGGTGGCCTGTGCGCCCCAAGCGGCATCGCTGCCCCACAGAGTTCCCGCAACCACAAGGCCAATCAACGAATCTGTGATCCAAGACAACGTCCCGCGATCCATGACCCGTATTCTAACATGGCCACTGCGAACGGACAACTGGCGTG
>DAOOQY010000943.1:0-2095 GCA_035389025.1 Verrucomicrobiota bacterium | reverse complement strand
ACGTGCCAGCGGGAAGGGATGCGTTTCTCGGTCGGGGCGTACGAGAACCTCATCGGCGGCGACCCCGCGCAGAGGCTGGCGAACCAGAACCACCTGCTCAAACTCATCCGCATCGCCCATCTGTGCGGCGGCGACCGGAACAACGTGAAGGTGGGCACATTTGTCGGCTACAATCACGACTTGGGTGTCCAGGACCGCGGCTTCGAGAAGAACCTCGATGAATTCGTGCGCGTCTTCAATCCGATCGTGCGTTACGCCGAGAGCCTCGGCGTCACGGTCCTGTACGAGAACTGTCCGATGGAAGGGTGGCGTCCGGCCGGCAGTCCCACGACGTACAACAATCTTCCGGGCACCCTCGCTGCGCGCAAGCTCATGTACGCCCTCGTCCCGAGCCGCGCCCACGGCGAGACCTACGACCCGTCCCACGACGTCTGGCAGAACATCGATCCCATCGACGTCATCAACGCGTCCGACATGAGCCGTATCCATCGCGTCCACATCAAGGGCACGCGCAACCTGCGCAGCCCGGCGCGAGTTCATTGGGGGGCGCTCTATCCCATGCAGACCGTCGATCCGGCGCGCGCGAAGAAAGCGGGCGTGCCCATTCCCGCGCACGACTGGGACCGGCATCACTACGAGCCGATGTTGCCGGGGTTCGGCGGCAACGACAGCATGGATTGGCGCGGTTTCCTCGAGACCCTGATGCAGCGCGGCTTTGAGAATCCGTTCGTGATCGAGAACGAGGCCGACAACTCGGCCCACACCGGCAATCTGGGCGCAACCGTGCAGGGATTCCAGGCCGCCGTCCTCTGCCTCGCGCCCATCGTGTGGCCGCTGGTGCCGGACGACGGCTATCGCTTCGACGCGGGGCGCCAGCGTGCGCTGGTCGATCCCCAGGTCCGGGACATTCCGGTCAAGACCATGAACGAGCTGGCGGGCTAGCCGGCGGGGGCGGGCTGGGCGCGCTTCGCCTTCCATTCCCAGTACCAGGCAATCCAGACCGAACACTCGTAGAGGAGTTGGAGCGGGATGGCCATAAGGACCTGGGTGAGGACCTCGGGAGTCGTCAGCAAGGCTCCGAGCACCAGGTTAATGACGATCATGTAGCGGCGCATCGCCGCCAGCTTGGCGTAGTCGAGAATGCCGATCTTGACGAGGGCGAGCAGAATCACCGGCATCTCGAAGCCGAGTCCCATGCCGAGCATGAACTTGGTGGCCATGCTGAAGTAGGCCTCCGCCCGCCAGTCGGGCATCTGAACCCCCATCCAGAGCGAGTAGGCCTCCGCCGCCCGGAGCGCCAGCGGCAGGAGCACGAGATAGCAGAAACAGACCCCGGTGACGAAAAGGCCGGCGCCGATTCCGAACGCGCGGAGGCCGTACCTCTTCTCCTTGCGCTTGAGCGCCGGCACGATGAACTGCCCCACATAATAGACGACAAGCGGCGCGGCGATCACCATGCCTCCAAAGAAGGCGATGTACAGCGACGAGAAAAAAGGCGCCATCGGATCGAGGAAGATCAGCCCCGGGCCCCGGCCCACATCGCTCACCGAGGAATTCGTCATCGAGCGGAGCGCCAGCACCTGCTGTTCGCCCACGGTGACCGGCCCGATTTCAAATCGGGTGACCCGGTTGGACGCCAGCGGCAACGCATCGAAGAGGGAGCCTGTTGCGGGCAATGTCGCCAACCGATTGGTGCCCAGGTAGAGTTCGATCTGCTGTTTGGCCGGTCGGTTGAGTTTGCGGGAGCGTTCGAGCGGCCACTTGAGAACAGTCACCAACTGGTTGACGGCGAGCAGGCAGACCACCATGCAAATCAGCACGGCCGAACCGCTCTTGATCAGCACCCAGCGCAGGTCCTCGAGGTGTTCGAGGAACGACTTGACCGGGCCGCCGCCCTCTGCGTCTTCCTCAAGACGCGGCTCTTCGATCGGGTCGGCCATGAGGAGACAACAGTGCCGCCCTCAGTCAGGGATTGGACGAAGGCTCGGAGGGCGTCGAACCGGAAGACGCAGCGACGGGTTCGGCGGGGTGGACGGACTCGGCGGGCGGTGTGTAACCGGAGGAAAGCGGAGGCCGGGGCGGGGGCGGGGGGGTC
>DAOOQY010000942.1:0-2096 GCA_035389025.1 Verrucomicrobiota bacterium | reverse complement strand
CCGCCGGCTCCCATGCCTCCCGCCAGATCGGCCAACCCGGCCAACCGCCCGCGTGCGCGGGCGTGCCGCCCAGCACAGCCGGCTTGTCCGCCTCGGCCGCATACGCCATCGGCGCCTTCTGCGCACTCAACCACGTCAAGGCCGCCGATCCCGCAGCCGCGCTCCGGATGAATCCCCGCCGAGTAAAAGTATGTTTCATAGCTCAGTCTCTCTCATTGAATTGTGTCGGGCGTCGTCCCCAGAGTGTAGTCGCCACATCGCCCGACACAACTGGAAACAGATCGGGATTCGCCGGCGGGGGGGGGTTCTTCTCCCCTTGTCATTGGCATTCTTGATGCTAGCCTCTGTCGCACGGATGCTCGAACTGCGCCCAGAGACTCTGGTCATTGTGCCGACCTACAACGAGCGCGACAATCTGCCCCGGCTCGTTCATCGGGTCTTTTCCCTGCCAGTCCAGGTCGAGTTGTTGATCGTCGACGACAATTCACCCGACGGCACCGGGCAGATGGCGGACGAGTTCGCCGGCCGCAACCCGCAGATGCATGTGCTTCATCGGCCCGGCAAAGAGGGGTTGGGCCGGGCTTACTGCGCCGGTTTTTCATGGGGCCTGCAACGGTCCTACCAATTCCTCTTCGAGATGGATGGCGATTTATCCCACAATCCGGACGATATTCCCCGATTCCTCGATGCGGCGGCTCATGCGGATTTGGTGCTGGGTTCGCGTTACGCCCAGGGGATTCGCGTCATCAACTGGCCCCTGGGCCGATTGCTCCTGAGCCTCGGCGCCGCCCGATACGTGCAGTTGATCACGGGCATGCCCTTCTCCGATCCGACGGGCGGGTTCAAGTGTTTCCGTCGCCAGGCGCTCGAGGCCATCGACCTGCAGAACATCCACTCGAACGGATACAGCTTCCAGATCGAACTGACTCATAAAATCTGGCGCCAAGGCCTGCGCGTCGCCGAGGTCCCCATCACCTTCACCGACCGCTTCCAGGGAACGTCCAAGATGTCGTCTCACATCGTCCGCGAAGCGCTCTGGATGGTGTGGCGGCTCTGGCTGCAAAACGGCCTGCGCCGATCGCCACGCAAGACACCCAGACCGGCCTGACCCGAAACGACCGTCCAATCGCTCGCGAGCGGTTCGTTCAATCGCGGCCCTGGGCGGCGCTCGAAAGGCTATGCCACCACGGCCGCTTGCGCGGTTCGCTCGCCGCCGAGCGAAACCGCGCGGACAATCCCCGCCGCGCCTCTTTCGACGAAATCAGGTCCGTGATCAGGCCGATGATGCACCAGACGACCACGGCCAACTGAAAAAGGTCCTCGCTGTCGATCAAAGGCTGCGTGGTGGCCAGCAACACGCCCAGAGCGATCAGGACGATCCACGGCACCACCAGGATGCGGAACAGGGTCGCAGCCGCGGCGTCGGTCGCTGATCGCGTGGTCATCGCCCGCCACATGCCATACCACGTCAGCGCAAAGGAGTCGGCAACGAGGATCACACCGCGCGTCGAGAAAAACAGGGTCGTCAGATTCCAGTCCATCTCCGAGGGCATCAGCCCGAACATGCGCCAGCAGAGCAAAGCGTCGAGCACGAGCACCGCCACGATCGGTTTGCCGAACTGGCGTCCCAAAGCCCTGTACTGCCCCTCGAGAATGCGCGGAACATCGAGCGGTGTTGAGAGCAACAACTCGAGTCCGCCCGTCCGCCGGTCTTCCGCCAGTTGCCGGGTTGCGGCAAATGCGATCCAACACCGCAGCGCGGCGTGCAGAAAGGTCGACAGGATGAAATAGCGGGCCAAATCCAGTTCCAACCATATCTCCGTCATGAAGACCCAGACGCACACAAACGCGAGACAGGTCATCGCCAGGAACAGCCAGACGGACGCCGGTCCGCCCCGTCCCCGCGCCGCAAGCCAGAGAAACGGATTCACTTCGAGCAACTGGGTTCGGCGGCGAACGCGCTCCCCGGGCGATCCTTCGCAACACCTGCGCCAGAAAGCCCGCCAGGGCGCGCTCCGGGCCGAAACCACGCGCTCGTGGCACAGGCGGAGCACCTCGTCGCGGCCGAGCAGGTCGGGCAGCTTCTGGGCCAGGCA
>DAOOQY010000941.1:0-2100 GCA_035389025.1 Verrucomicrobiota bacterium | reverse complement strand
AGGGTCGGGTAGCCCGTCCGAGCAGCGATCGGTTCCCCGTACTTGGCCACATGGATGGGATAGGCCTCGCGACCGGGGCAGCCGATAAGGACGGCCTTGCCCTTCCGGTCGGGCGTCTGATGGGACGTCGTGTCCGCCGGCAGAAGCAGCGTGCACGGATGCCCCCACTTCTTCCCCGCCAGTTCCTGAGACCAGAAGTGCGCTGTCACTTTGCGAAGACGTTTGCCCGGATCCGTGTCGCTTGTCACAACCTCATCGGACAGGACTTTCAGATCGAGCGGGACACAATGCTTGCGGACGATTGGCCAGAGTTCGCGGGGTTTGGGGACGCTGCGCGAGGCCTCGTCAAAACTGAACGCCTGGTCGCCTGGCAATGGCGTGCGGGGTGTCCGCGTCTTGAGCCACTCGTTCCATTTGGCCCGGCTGCTGCCGATTTGCTCGCCGGTGAATCGGTCCAACTGCTGGCCAATCCGCCGATCGCCCTCCGTGTCATTCAGCCGTTCGAGGCTGTTGATCACCGCGCCCAGCGCGCCTTCGCCGCCGATGTCAAGGCAGGCCCCAGCCGCTGCGACGCGCGTGGCCGGTTCGTAAAGAAGATCGTCCAGCCACGGGAGCACATAGGGGTCCCCGATCTCGACCGCATCGGCCACGAGCGCGGACCGCTGAGCCCCCTCGGCAGAAACCAGCCGGCGACGGAACTGGTCGACACGCCCGCGGACCGCGGGGGACGGCGGGGCAAACCACCAGGCCTGGCGCAGCGATGAAACACGGCGCCTCGCGTCCCTGTCGGCCCAGGAATGCGACTCGAGATAATCGGCGCCTGTCAGAGACCCCTCGCCGCCGTCTCCGACGCTAGTCAGAAGCATGGGCCCGGGCGTCTGGCCGAAATACAGCCGCTTGTTCTCGGCCCGTTCCGTCCGTGTCGGGTCGAAGTCCACCCAACCGAACCCGGGGACATGCGCCTGCGGGAAGCGATGAAACACCCTGTCCAGGTGGAACGGCACACCCAACCGCCCGACGATCCCGCCCACGGAGCGGGCGGGGATGCCGTTTTTTCGGCACAGCGCGATGAAGCAGCAGGTGTATTCGCTGCAACTTCCTTTCCCACTCGAAAGCACCTCGGGTGCGGGCAGCCACTTGCCATCCCGCTCATAGGACAGACGGTCCATCACCAGGCCAAAGGCGCCGTCCAATACACCGACGGCACCCGTCTTGCCCCGCGCAGCCTCTTCGGCCGCCGCACCAATCACCGGACTGCTCAGGGCAAGCTCCCTGCCGTCGCGCAGGGAGAGAGCCTGTTCCTCCGCCGACAGCGCTGCGTCGGTGGCGCGGACGTCTTGATGCAGGTCCCATTTGAACCGGCGGATCGCGGCCCACGCAGTCCAGCGTCCGGTCAGGATGGCGCCAGGGGCGAGTTCGTCCCGCGCGTACACCAGCACGGGCGACTCCCAGCCGTCCGCAATCCGTTCCGGATCTCCCTCGACGTCGAGTTCGCCAATGTCCTGATGCGGCAACGCGACAGGGGTGTGCAGGTGAATGCGGGGCGACCGGAGCGCGACCGGATCGCCGTTGATGATGCGCGCGGTGAGGACAACCGTCGCGCGCGCTTCGGAGCCCGGCACAACCTGGGGCACCGTGGCTTGCTCGGGGAGGTTGCCTGAACCCGCATCTGCGCCAAACGCCTGCCCGTGCCTCGCGGATCCCAGCCACGCCAGCAGCATCAGCCAACACAGGCATCCCGCGATACAGCGCGACATGGAGAGCGACGCTGAAGCGCGCGCACTCTCCCGCAATGCGGGACTCCGCGTCATCGAATGCGGGCGGCCAGGTCGCGCAGTCCTGGATTGCGGGAGAGTGCGGCGGTTGACCGCCGATTCAGGTCCCTGTTCACCGGGCAGTTCATGTTGGAACAGACTGTTTTCCATAAACTGACGAGTTGAGAGTTGGAAGTTGGACATTCAGCCTTTCTGGTTCACGCTCCTCGTGCGCATTTCACCAGTCTCAGGTCCATGTCTTCGAACTTCGTAAGGGTCTGTGCAAAAATCAATTCCGGTTTTGCTGGAGGGGATTTGTCTCGCTGGCGAGGCGCGACGAGGGAGC
>DAOOQY010000940.1:0-2102 GCA_035389025.1 Verrucomicrobiota bacterium | reverse complement strand
ACGGTTTCGAGATGAGTTTGAGATTGCTTTAAGGGGCGGGCGGCCTATCTTCCCAGTCAAATCCGGCACGAGTCAATTTATGTATTTTGGCGTGGACTACCACCCGGAGCATTGGGTTTATCCCTATGCTGGAACGTCGGACAATCCCGAGGCGCGATGGGAACGCGACGCGCAGTTGATGGTGGCTTCCGGGGTCAATGTCGTGCGCATGGGGGAATTCTGCTGGGGGCTCTACGAGCGTCAGGAAGGGGAGTACGATTTCAAGTGGATGTGGCGCGTGATGGACATCATGAAGCTGCACGGCATCAAGGTGATGCTCGGCACGCCAACGGCCGCCCCCCCCCTCTGGCTGGCCGAGAAACACCCGGAGATTCTGCCCATCGACGATGAGGGCCGGACGCTGCACGAAGGGACGCGACACGCGTACTGCATGAACAGCGACGTGTACTGGGAGTACGCGCGCAAGATCGTGACGGCCCTGGCGAATGAACTGGGCAAACACCCGCAACTGGTGGCATGGCAGATCGACAACGGGATCGGCGGGCACCGCACCGAGTTCTCGTTCAACGAGGAGTCCCGGCACGACTGGCATGCGTGGCTCGAGGCCAAGTACGAGACCATCGAACGCCTCAACGACTGCCTCGGCCTGCGGTTCTGGGGGCAGGTGGCCACCAAGTGGGATGATGTCCCGATGCCCCGCATCGCGCCCACAGTCCACAACCCAGCCCTGGTCCTGGACTGGATGCGCTTCTCCAGCGACACCTGCGTTGCCTTCGTGAAGATGCAGGTCGACCTTCTCCACGAACTCACGCCCGGCATCCCCACCACCACCAACCTCCGGGCGCTCTCGCGACACTACGACCACTTCGACATGGCCGAAGTGCTCGATTTCGTCTCGCTCGACAGTTTTGCCACGCTCAGCCGCCGTCCTTCGGAGAACGCCGTCGAGCACGATATCATGCGCTCGCTCAAGAAGGCCGACATCAAGACGCCCGACGGAGAAACCGGGTTTTGGGTGGTCGAGGAGAAGGCAAGCAACGTCAACTGGCAGGAGGTCAATTCCCTGCTGCGTCCAGGCGTCGTGCGCCTGTTCACCTACCAACTGATTTCCCGCGGCGCCACCGGCGTCTTCTACTTTTTCTGGAGGTCGCCGCGCATCGGTTCGGAGAAGTTTTACGGCGGGATGCTCACCCACGATGGCCGGGGCGACAACCGGGTCTACCGGGAGATCAGCCAGATCGGCGAGGAGGTCAAGCTGCTCGCCCCCGTCCTGCGCGGCACACGCGTGGTGGCCGAGACCTGCATCCTTTTCAGCCATCCAAATGAGTGGAAGCTCAAACAACCGCAGCAGCACACCAAACTCTTCCGGCTCAAGGACCACGTGATGCTGTTCTACAACGCCCTGCACGACCGCAACATCCCGGTCGACTTCGCCCGCCCCACAGAGGATTTGTCCCGCTACAAGATCGTCTTCGCGCCCTCGCTCCACCTGCTGGCCGGGGGCGAGGCCGACCTCCTCAAGCTCTACGTCCAGAACGGCGGCACGCTGGTCACCACGTTCAATACAGGCCTGGTCGACGAACACGACATTGTCCCGGACACGGGGTTCCCTTCGGATTTGACCGATCTCCTGGGCCTCGAGGTGCAGGAGTTCGATCCGATCCCGGCCGACGAGGAAAACCATCTTGTCTTCAAAGGGGCGTTCCCGGCGAGCCACCTCCACTCCGCCCGCGTTTGGTGCGATGTGATCGAGCCCAAGGAATGCCAGGTCCTGGCCACGTACTCGAAGGACTTCTATGCCGGCCGCCCCGCCGTGACCATCAACACCTTCGGCCTGGGCAAGGCGATCTACATCGGCACAATGTGCCATCAACCATTCTACTACGACCTGGTCGACTGGCTCAGGCAGATGTGCAGCCTGTTCCCGCTCCTCAAGGTGCCGGACAGCGTCGAAGTCAGCATGCGCCAGAAAGACGACACGAGAATCTACTTTCTCCTGAACCATGCGCCGACCCCCGTGCGCATCACGTTCTACAAGCCGATGCACGACTACCTCACCGGCAACACATTCACCGGCAACTACGACCTCCCACCGCACGGCG
>DAOOQY010000939.1:0-2114 GCA_035389025.1 Verrucomicrobiota bacterium | reverse complement strand
ATGGCTTGCATGATCGGATCGGCAATTGCTGTGTGTATATAGATGAGGGAATCGGGCAAGCTGGCAACTCAATTCCCGTCCGTCTGTCCGTCTTGCTCTCGTTTCGACGCCACCACTGCCGGCGGTCAGTGCATCCGAAGTTTGTCAGTTGGAATGGAGTTTGCGCCGCGAGAAGCCTGCCTGCCGCGCCGCTGCGCTTTGCGCCGCAGGCAGGCGTCGCCCCTCCGGCAATCTCCATCCGTTGATCGGGTCCCTCGCCGGGCGACAGAACACCGACAACAACCGGATGCACCGGCCGCCGGTTTTTGCTCGTGTCGAGTCCGAAACGTCCGTACCCTCGGGGGCGTTAACCGCAGCCTATCGGAGAACACACGATGCGCCCGCACACGCCAGATGCCAGAATCGGCTTTCATGAGGACCTTCACTCTCCGCCACACACCCCACCCGGTCGCCACGGCCTGTGGCCGCCCCGCCCGGTTTTGCTCCGAAGGGTCGAACAACGAGCGAGCCGATCAAGCCGCCTCCTGCCGCTGGTCTGGATCGGCCTGCTCCTGACATGCGCGTCGCCCGGAACCGGTGCGGCCTCCGAATCGCCACGCCCGACGCTCTGGGCCAGCGACGCGCTCACCAAGGTCCTGCGGTCGGCCCAGCCCGGTCGCCCCGGCGACAACACGCTCGAACTGGCCGGCGCGAGACGCGAGGTTGTCAGCGGCCAGGCGGTTTGCGCGTCGCCCGGTGACGTCGCCGCGGCGCAGGCAACGATCAGCGACTTGCGGCACCGGGTCTCGGGCCGCCTGGTGCCGAGCAGCGCGGTGTCGCTGCAGTGGGTCCGCTACATCGACATCACACGCAACAGCAGCATCCCCCCCGATGAGCGGGTCGTCCAGGCCCCTTCGAGCCTCCCGGACCCGTTCTGGGAGGGGCAGTCGATCGCTCTGAAGGCGGGGCAGGCCCAACCGCTTTGGATTGAGGCGCGGATTCCCGAGGACGCCGCCGCTGGCGACTATGAGGGGCTTCTGACCGTCCATGCCGAGGGCGCCTCAGTCGAGTTGCCGGTGACTTTGCGCGTCTGGGATTTCGAGATACCCGAGGAAGGCCATCTCTCGGTCGTCAACTGGTGGCAGTTTCCCGGGGCCGGTTTCCCGGGGCACGGGCCCGACGACTGGGATTTGCTGCGGCGGTTTGCCGAGTTCCTGGCGGCCCATCGCCAAACCGACCTGAACACCGAGATCGGACGCATCGCCGAGTCGGGCGATGCCGAGTCAGGTTATGCCTATGACACCAGCCGCCTCGAACGGTACGCGGAGGTCGCCTTCGAGGCCGGCATTCGGCAGATTCATCTGCACGGCGTCGGACACCGCACGGGCGACATTCTCGACCCGGCCACCCAGGTCGAGCCGCACGAGTCCAACCTGCGGCGCCTGGCGGCCTGGGAGAAGGTGATCCAGCGGCGCGGCTGGCAGCACCGGTTCGTGACCAGCATCGTGGACGAACCGCTTGTCTGGTATGAGGACTCGTATCAGGACGTGGTGAACCGGGTCCACGAAGTGGCGCCCAGCGTTCGATGCCTCGAAGCCGTCGAGGCCGAGTATCTGGGCGACCTCGATGTCTACGTCCCCAAACTCAGCCACCTTTCTCTGTGGCACCCGCAATTCGACCAGGCCCGCCGCGACGGGGCCGAGCTGTGGTTTTACGTCTGCTGCCATCCGCTCGGACGCTACCCCAACCGCTTCCTGGATCAGTCGTTGCTCAAGGCGCGCGTCCTGTTCTGGATTCACTACCTCTACAACCTCGACGGCTATCTTCACTGGGGTCTCAATCAGTTCGACGGCGACCCTTACACCGAGGAAGGCATCAGCAAAGGCCTGCCCCTCGGCGACCGCGCGATGGTCTATCCCGGCAAGGAGGGGTTGGTCGGGTCGCTCCGGTTCAGCGCCCAACGGGACGGCCTCGAGGACTACGAATACCTGCGCGTGCTCGAAGACCGGCTCCGCGAAATCAAACGCCACATCGGCAGAGACGCCTTCTGGCTCGCCCCCCGGCAGCGTCCGCTCGAATTGTGCCGCCGCGTGATCTGGTCCTGTCACGACTACACCCGCGATCCGCACGTCATG
>DAOOQY010000938.1:0-2116 GCA_035389025.1 Verrucomicrobiota bacterium | reverse complement strand
GCCGTCCCCACTCCGACCTTTTCGACTTCATGAATTGGCGCTGAATGGAAACGGTGCATCGGACGGTCGTCGGTATTCGGTCGCCCGGTGAGGGCACCGCGCCTACAACGGATGAAGACTCCCCCCTGCAGGCCGCGTGCCCTGCCTGCGCCGCAGATCAGCCCTTCAGTTTCGCCGCGATTCCGGCGACATGGGCGCCCTGGAACCGTGCCTGAGCCAGTTCCTTGGCGCTGGGCTGACGCGTCCCGTCCGATCCCGCGATCGTGCCAGCACCCCAAGGCGAGCCGCCTTTGACCTCGTCAAGATCGATCAGGTCCGGACACGAATAAGGCAGTCCCACATAGATCATGCCGTGATGGATCAGGGTCGGAACAAAGCTCAGAATCGTGCTCTCGTTGCCCCCGCCGGTGCCTGTGCTGACAAAGACGCTGCCGACCTTGCCGATGAGCGCCCCCTTGAGCCACAACTTGCCCGTCTGGTCCAAAAAGTTGCGCATCTGCGCGGCCATGTTGCCAAAGCGGGTCGGCGTCCCGAAAAGGATGGCGTCGTAGTCGCCCAGTTCCCCCGGATCGGCCACCGGAGCGGGCTGATCGAGCTTGGCTCCGTGCTGCCGCGCCACATCGAGCGGCATGGTTTCCGGCACGCGCTTGAGGGCCACCTCGACGCCCTTCACCGAACGCACCCCTTCGGCGACCGCATTCGCCAACGTTTCGACGTGCCCGTAAGTCGAGTAGTAGAGAACAAGGACTTTGGTCATAACACTTCTTTCGATGATCCAGTTCGATTCGATCGGGGACACGATGGAGTCAGACCGTCACCACCGCAAGCGCGACTTGTTCCCAGCCACCGTAGCCGGCGAGGATGTGCGTCACTCTTGCATCGGCTTGCGCGGAAGCTTCTCGTCGAGCATGGCCGTCTGGTAGACGAACGTCGCCATGACGATCGCAGCCTGCTGAAGGTCCGGCACGGACGCCCGCTCGCGGACGTCGATGCTGGTGTGATACGAGCGCCAGTATTCGAGCGCATCCTGGATGAACTGGAAGCCAGGCAGCCCGATCTCGTCGAACGGGATATGATCGGTCCCACCCGTGTTCGCGGCGGTGATCGTGTGCGCGCCCAGGTCGCGCAGTGCGTCCAGCCAGGGACGGAAGATCGGACGCAGCGCCTCGTTTCCCTGAAGGTAGATTCCGCGAATCCGCCCTGCCCCGTTGTCCAGGTTGTAATAGGCGGAGAAGTGCCGATAGTCCGGGCGCTTGACCAGCGTGCGCCGCGTCGTCGGGCGTGAGGCCTCGCCGGGACGCTGGGCGGCGTCCTTGGGCGAACGCACGGCCTCGGGCCGGGACCGTTCGGTGTACTGGCCCAGGTGCTCCGCGACGTAGGCTCGCGATCCGAGAAAACCCTGTTCCTCACCGGTCCACAGGCCGATCCGAATGGTGCGTCGCGGCTTCACATCGAGGCTCTGAATCAATCGAACCGCCTCGAGACAGACCGCAACGCCGGCGGCATTATCCGTGGCCCCTGTGCCGCCCGCTATCGAGTCGATGTGCGCCCCCAACATCACGATCTCCTTGCGCCGATCGGTGCCGGGAATCTCGGCCACCGTGTTGTAGCACATCGGATCGTGATCGTGGAATTGGGTCTGCACCTCGACGGCCAGACGCACCTTCTCGCCCGCTTCGACCATGTGGACCAGCCGATTGTACTGCTCAGCCGCCACCACGATCTGGGGCGGGCCTGCGGGCGCATTCGTGGCCCAGGGGCGCATCGAGCGCCACCCTCCCTCCATCGATTCGGGCGACACCACCTGTGTCTCACCCACCAACAAAGCTGTCCCGTCCCGCGAACCGCTGACCGACACCGTCATCGCAGCGCCTTCACGCACGGCGAACCGCAGCCGCGCCGAGGAATCCATCGACCGGGGCGGGCGGCGGGGCGGCGCGTTGGTGCTGACGCTCGGGGGCGCGTTGGACGCCGCGGGGGCCGCCGCACCCTCGATCGCGGGTCGGGCAGAGGGAGGGACCTGACCGCCCGGGGGCGGCGTGTTTGCGGCGGGCGGTATCTACGCAGCCCAGGCAGCGGCGGCTGAGCGCGGGCCACTCCTGGCTCTCGAAGCCGC
>DAOOQY010000937.1:0-2128 GCA_035389025.1 Verrucomicrobiota bacterium | reverse complement strand
GTGTAGATTCGATAGCCGTTGGACCAACCGTTCTGTCCCTGGGTGCCGGAGAACTCCTTCTCCGAATTGGCGATCACCTGGGCCAGCGGATGGTCGGCGGGATCGAGAGGGTTCGTGCCCCACTCGGGCTCGGCGAGATCCGAGAATCCGTCGCCGTCGGTGTCGGCTTTGTTCGGATCGGTCGGCGGGACGCGGGTCACCTCGGCGTGATCGTCAATGCCCTCGCCGTCGCTGTCGGTCTTGGTGGGGCTGCTGCCCGTGTCGGTCGGACTGACGTACACGCCGGTGTCGGTCTCGACCAGGTCGCCGAGGCCGTCGCCGTCCGTGTCGGGATTTGTTGGATCAGAACTGCGCGCGTATTCGCCCGGATCCTTCAGACCATCGGCGTCATAGTCGCCGTTCAAGGTGAGTTTCGTCAGGTCACCCGGGAAGTAGATTTCTTCCCATGCATCGGGCATGCCGTCGGCGTCGGTGTCGCCGGCGCCCACAGGAATGAAGGCCGAGCCGTCCGGCTGCTTCGGGTTGGGCGGGATGGTCGGGTCGATCACGAGCCAATTGGCGCTGCCGTCACAGCCATCGGCGTCGCCGTTGTCCGTGCCCCGGGGGCTGAGGATGAGATCGATCTTATCGCCGACCTCGACATTGGCGTAGAATGTGCGGGTCACGCCTGTGGAATTATTGAAGGCGAGTGTGACCGCGTCCACGCGCTCACCATTGATGTACAGGGCGCCCGTCACCCCATTGCCGCAACTCACGTTGGATTTGCGGACGTGCCAGCGCAGGGCCAGCGGCGTGGTCTGCGTCAGTTCCGCAGCCACCCAGCGGCGAATCGTCCAGTGCGTGGGCGATGCGCCGGCCGGATGGGTCGACTCGGCGCCGAGTTCGGTCCAGGGCGCGGTGCTCGCGGCAAGGTCCCACCCCGCACCGGCCCAGACATCGAGCGTGAATGGAATGAAGGCGGTGTCGGGGTTGTAGTTGATTTCGCCGCCATCCCCGCTGTAGTTGCGGTAGCCGCCGTACCAGTCATTGGCTCCTTGCGAGCCGTCGGTGCTGAACTCGAGTCTCGAGTGTGCGATCCACGTGGTGTCGGGGTTGTTGGTCCCGTCGTTCGGGTCATGGCCTGAGCCGACCTCCGAACCGTCGCTGTAGTTGTCATCGTCGCTGTCCGGGTCGGTGGGATTGGTCTTCGGGTCGCCATTGACCTCGTCGCCGTCGCTTCGGCCGTCGCCGTCGGTATCCACCCTGATCGGGCTTGTCCCGGTGTCCGTCGGACTGACATAGGTGCCCGTGTCCGTCTCGACGCCATCGACCAGGCCGTCGGCGTCGGTGTCGGGCTTGGTCGGATCGGTGTTGCGCTGCAATTCAGCAAGGTCCTTGAGCCCGTCTGCGTCGTAGTCCCCGCCGCCGCTCAGCTTGGTGAGGTCACCGGGGAAGTAAATCTCCTCCCACGCGTCTGGGAGACTGTCGCCATCGGTGTCAGCCGTGGCGGTCACCACCATCCACGTGAACGTACCATCCGACCAATCCTCGGTCGCACCGTTCGGGGCGACTGGGGTGAGGACAAGGTCGAAGATGTCAGTCGGTTGCGCGATGAGCCAGTAGGTCTGTGTGACACCAACGCCGTCGTTGCCCGCCACGGCGGCGGTTTGAACGCGCACGCCGTTCTTGTGGAGTCCGCCCGTGACGCCGTCGCTGGCGAGGTTCTCCTTTCGGACGTTCCACTGCACCCCCAGCCAGGTCGGGCCGGCGAGTTCGCTGGCCACCCACCGGCGAATGACCCAATCCTCTTCCGGGCCGCTGTTGCTGCCGTTGGGATGAACCTGTTCCGCCGCCAGATATGTCCACGGGGCTGCCCCTGCCGTGTTCAGGTCCCAGGCGCTCCCGGTCCACTGCTGGCCGAAGCCGTCCCAGGCCCCCTGGCCCTCGCCGCCGGTGAACGCGACAAACTCCGTCGCCGCATCGTAGTCGACGGTGAGGCCGTCATAGAAGTAACGATAGCCGTAGAACCAGCCGTTCTGGCCCTGGTTGCCCGAGAATTCCGTGATCGAATTCGCGATCTCAGCCGACTGCGCGAGATTGCCCTGGCCGATTCCCAGCCAGGCGAGCGCGCCGATCAAGACGCTTTGGG
>DAOOQY010000936.1:0-2135 GCA_035389025.1 Verrucomicrobiota bacterium | reverse complement strand
CGACGCCGTGTGGATTGAGGTGATCCGCGTTGACGACGAGGCTCATTCGGCTGTGGTCAGCGCGACGCTCGTCTTCAGACATGGAGATCAACTCGGCGAAGCGATGCGACATGAGATTTGCACTCCTGAGTATTGGAGGGACATTCCCGCTGCGATGCGCAAGGCAAGACCGCGCCAGAATGGGCACGCGGGCCCGAGTGTTGCCGTCAGAATTCGATGCTGGCAGCGACCGAGCCGTACGAATGCCGCGATGTTTGCTGCTCGAACTCGCGCGTTCGCCAGACGCGCATCCATGCCAGTTTGACACCCCGCCCAGCGATCGGCAGCTGGGTGCTGAGCCCCAGCGACGCCTGCGCGACCCAGGGCCTGCGGGAGACGCGGTGGCTGGACCGGAACAGGTTTCCGTCGAGAGAGAAGTCATGCGCGACGGCTTTCACTTCGAGGGTGCTGAAGAGATGAATCCCGGCCTTCAATCCTCGGTCGGGTAGGCCTGCATCGGCCAGTCGAGCCGTGGGAGCCGACGACGATGGCGGACGGTTCTCTGCGCCGGGGCGTATCGGGTAGGTTCCAAAGTCATTCGGGATGTTCCAGCCCACGCGCCCTTCTACGGACAGCGCCGCCGACGTCTCGATGTTGCCGACACGCAGCCCGAAGGAACGGATCGCGTCGGCCGTGAGCCCAGGCGTGATCACCGCGAGACTGCGATGCTGCTTGAACTTGCGGTCCATCGCCATCTGAAGGGCGGGCTCGTTCCTGATTTGATGGTCCCATCCGAGGAACCGGTTTGCACCGATCGCATCGTGGACGAGGTTTTGCGCCTGTCGCGCCAGCGACCAAGGTCCTATGACACCCAGCGTGATTTCACGGGTATCGAGGGTGTCGGTCGACGTGGGTTCGTCAACAGAGCGGCGATTCCATGACATGCCGACATAGAGCAAGCCTGCATAGGGCCGATCGTTGTCGATGAGGTCTACGCGCTGCGGGTCAGCCGGGGTGTACATGGACTGTCCGAACTTCACGACGACGTTCTGGACGCCCGGCGGATGGTCGGCGTTTGCCCAGAAGCCAGGATCCAGCCACTTGATCAGGCTGGCATGCCAACGCACCGTTGACGGCAAACACTCCGGACGGACGGTTTCCGCGATGTCCCGGGAGATGCCCAACAGCGCGACGCCGTTGGTGTAGCTCTGGTCGGTGCCCACGAACAGGTCGTTCTCCAGGCGGACCGTGAAGCCTCGGAAGGTGATCCTGTCCTCGGCCGCGCAGGTGTCGGATGAACGGTCGGTTTGCCGCGCGCGGTCAGCCTGGATGGACTCGGCGGCACCTGCGGCACTCCAGAGCCCCCAGGCCACCAGGACACAGGGCCACCTGCCCGGCCCGTGTCGCCTGCGTGTGTTCAGGAGGCCTCTCATGTGGCATCCGTCGTAGGTTCCGGTGGCTTGCCGCCGTAGAACGCATGCAGCCGCTCGACGATCTCCTCGGCCGTGTCGACTACAGAGAAGAGTTCCAAATCCTCTGCGTTGATGACACCTTCGCTGGCGAGGAACTCGAAATCGATCGCCCGACGCCAGAACGCTGTTCCGACTAGCACGATCGGCAACCGGCCGACCTTCCCGGTCTGGACCAGCGTCAGGACCTCGAACAGTTCGTCCAGCGTCCCGAAACCGCCCGGAAAGGCCACCAGCGCCCGCGCCCGCAACAGGAAGTGCATTTTGCGCAGGCCGAAGTACCGGAAGCGCAAGCACAGTTCCGGGCTGATGAACGGGTTGGGGGCCTGCTCATTGGGCAGTGTGATGTTCAATCCGATGCTGCGTGCGCCCACGTCGTGCGCCCCACGGTTGGCGGCCTCCATGATGCCTGGGCCGCCACCGGTGACGACCACGAAGTCTCGCCGGTGCGCGCGCTGAAAGTGCGCTGAGACGATGGCGGCAAAGCGCCGGGCCTCCTCGTAATACCGGGAGTAGGCCACCCGCTTTTCGGCGCGCTTGATCGCGGCCTGGCGCGTCGGGTCCTCGGGGCCTTCAGGCACGCATTGTTGAACCGCAGCGAGTTGAGCCGCTGCATCGGCCGGCGGCAACAGCCGCGCGCTGCCGAAGATGACCACCGTCGAGCCTACCTTCTGCCGTCGCAGTTGA
>DAOOQY010000935.1:0-2152 GCA_035389025.1 Verrucomicrobiota bacterium | reverse complement strand
GGCCGGAGACGGTGACTTTGCCAGCCGTCGAGAAAAACACCGAGGTGCCTGGATCAACGGTGAGGGTGACCCCGGCGGGCACCACCAGTTCACTCGGGACCAGGTAGGGTCCTTGGGCGGCCCGCCACTGGGTGTCGGCTCGCAGGACGCCTCCGGCCGGGTGGGACGCCCCGTTGTCGTACCAGATGGGAAAGTGCATCTGCTCGAACTCCTCGCCGTCCACATTCAGTGCGGTGATGACGACATGGTTCACGCCGGGAAGCAGCGGCACGTCGGGCATCGACCAGTGTCCGGTTCGGTGATTCCACAACGCCGGCTGGCCATTGACCAGCACCCGGCGCGTTTCCACCGGGTCCGCCGTGCCATCGAGGGCAGCGGTTGGCAGAGTCGCGCGGGGCAGGTTTGACGCGGGATGGATGGGGGTATCGGTTCTGGCGGTGAGCCCGGACGGGATTTGGGAGAGGACGAACGCGTTGCGCGTGGCGACGAAACTCTTCATCGTCTGGCGCTGCGCTTCCGGGACGAAGGACCCGAGCATGCGGTCGATCAGCGGGTCAATGTGGTCGGGGGCAAAGACCGACGCCGCGAGTCGTCGGAGTTCACCCAGATAGAGAGGCGTGATTTCAGGATGCGTGAGGAAGCGCGTGACCGCGGGGGAGTTCGTGCTCGCCGCGCGGAAGATGTCGAGATTCCACCAATTCGGCAGACCGAGCGTGGCATCGAGATCGTAAGCCAGGAGCTGGAACCGGGTGTCTTCGCGGCCCCGATACATCGCGTAGTCCCCGGCGTAGCCCGTGCCCAGCGAGGTCTCGGCATTGGCCAGCATCGTGTTGACCGCGAAGTAGCGTATCCATTCCTCGATGTCAGCGACGCGCCCGACTTCCTCGACATACCGCGCGTCGGGTGTCTGATCGAGCACTCGTGTTAGCCGGATCAGGTCGGTCCAATCGTCCTCGCTCGAATTGGTTTTCTTCTCGTAGGTCGTGACCACCCGGTAGGGAGCAGGGTCTTCGCCCAGGTAGGTGAGGACGCCCTCGATGCCCTTGTAGAGATTGCCATCCGGGTCGGCGGGAAAGTGGGTTTGGGCGTACTCGCTATCGAGTGCCTCGACGTGGGCAAAGACGCCGAACTGGGGCGCGCCGGTCATGGCGAGCTGGCGGTTGTTCTCGCGCACCTGCACGGCGCGGGCCTCGCCGGTGGGCACGCCGCAGATGCGGCACAGGATGCTTGCGAGGATTTGGGACTGGGGCGTTTGTGCATTCAGGTTGATCGCGGTTCGGCCGCGCCAGGGCCGGTCGTTCGGGAACCTGACACGCTTGCTCTTGACGGCGTACGAGCGACCGCCCCAACCCCGCAGCCGTACGCCCGTGGTGTAACGGCATTCGCTCACACCCGCTTCCCGGCTGATGAACGTGGCGTTCATCTGAGCGTCGCTGCTGGCGTAGAAGGGGAGGTTGCCGATCGCAGTGATTTCCGCCTGCTCGGCGGCTGTGAAGATCAGGCGATAGAAGGGGAAGCCGGGGACCTCGGGCGCATCATCCACCTGGTACAGGCAATTGGCCGACTGGATGCCCGACGGCTGGACGGGTGCGGGCCATGTGCGGCGATTCCCTCCCGCGTCGCGCGCCGCGATGTAGAACTCGACGATCGCATCATTGGTCTGTGGGGGCAGGGCCGCCCCGAACACCCCATCGCCGGCGGCGCCATCCCCATGCTGGCTGTCGTCCCACATGGCTGTCTCCTCGAAATCCGCCGCGCCGTCGATGCGGTGGAAGGCCGAAACGGTGGGGGGGACCGGTGATTCGTCCAGGACGCGGGCGGTGACGGTCACGGCGTCGGTCGACCGCGGGACCATGGGGACGTGGGCGACGTCGAGGATGATCGGGGCGAGGGAGGCGCTGAACACGGAGTTCGGTTTGCCTGGTGTTCCGCCCGCGACCCGGCTCGAGGACCAGTTTTGGCCATGCTGATTCGAAATCCAGGGGTTGACAAGTTCGAGCGATTTGCCCTGGCCATCGTGTTCCGCATCCCAGGTCCAGCCGTTGTAGCCGCTGTCGTTCGGGCCGCGCCGCCGCACTCCCCAATCGCCATCGGTTGCGTACCGGACGGAGTTCTGCTCCGTGCCGAGGGCGTCGACCAGCGTGATCCGCTC
>DAOOQY010000934.1:0-2157 GCA_035389025.1 Verrucomicrobiota bacterium | reverse complement strand
GTTTCTGGCAATGGACATGTTTGCCCAGCTTCATCGCCATGGACGCAGCGACGGCATGCACGTGGTCGGGCGTGGCGATCGTCACGGCGTCGATGTCCTTCTGCGTCTCGAGCATCTTGCGGAAGTCGCTGTAGAGCTTGGCCTGCGGGTGTTTCTTTGCGGTTGCGGCCAGCGCGTTCGCGTCCGGATCGCACAGCGCCACGATGTTCTCCCCCGCCTGGGCGCACGAGGCCACGTCGCCCGCGCCCATCCCTCCGACACCGATCCCGGCGATGTTGAGTTTCTGGGAAGGGGGGACCTGACCTTGCCCCAGGACGTGACGGGGCGCGACGGTGACAGCCGTGGCGAGGACGGAGGCGGTTTTCAGAAAGCTGCGGCGGGACGGTGAACGCGGATTCATGACATCATCTTCCACTCGAAGGTTATGGTCTGTTCGCGCCGAGTGTATGTCGGCGGATGGCCAGGTCAAACATAGACGCGAATAAAGCATCGTCGGCCCGGACTGTCTCGCCGTCCGTTCGGATGCGCGTCCATTCGCGTGCAATCGCGGTTGCTGAATCGTCAATCCTGCTCGAACACGCGCGCCATCGCCTCGGCCACCACGGCGGACCCCGCCGCATTGAGATGCGTGTCGAAACGCGGGTTGAACAGGAGGGCCTCGCGCGTGCGCGTCGCCTCGATGAGCGCCGGCGTCAGATCGCAGAACCGCAGCCCGTGCGCTTGGGCGAGTTCTCCCACATGATCGGGCAGATCGGTGGGCTGCCACATCCGGACCTGCTCCGGAGCCTGCTCGGTGAAATCAAGCCGGCCCTGCCAGACTCGGAGCGGAGCGGGCAGATAGAACAACCAGGCTTCGAGCCCGCGCTCGCGAGCCCAGCCTCTGTAGCGAATGAGAAAGTCATCGAACGCTTCGCGCAGCCTCGGTTTCATATCCGATGCGGCGACCGGCACGCTGCCGAAGTCGACAGCGACGCGTTTCCCGGCCACATCGAGGTGAGCGTCGGGAGCGGGGGCGGCGGCGGGGCCGGCGGGCGCGACGGGTCGCAGGACCAGGTCGCAGATGGCGCGGAGCAACGAGCATTGGGGCTTGGGTTGTCCGGACGGGTGCTTCCCGGTTTGCTGGAACCATCGCAACCGATGCGACTCGACTTCGAGGTCCTGGAGGTCATTCCCCTCGAAGAACATGATCGCCACCCGCCGGGTCGAGGGTCCCAAGCCATACGCTTCGAGGTAGTGCAGTTGGGTCAACGGACCGGTATGGCTCACGCCGAGATTCTTCACCCGCAGGCCCAACCGCCGGCTCAGCAAACTCGTGAACAGCAGATTCTCCGGCAGGAAACCGAGTTCGGTGAAGGAGTCGCCGGCGACCGCCATGTCCCAATCCGTCAATCCCGCGGGGTTCCGGAAGCCCTGCGCATCGTACTGCACCGTGATCTCGAGTTCATCGGCGTAAAGGTCCTCGCCGATGCCCAACTCCCGCAGCGTGTGCTCGATCACCCGTCCCTTCCACCGCTCGGGTCCGGGGCGGCGGAAGAAGACATCGCCTGTCAGGACGGTGGGTTTCCGGTAGTAAGGAGGCAGCCGGTGCAAGGTCGCTTCGGTTTTGCGGAAATCCCATCGGGTCCAGCGGCCCAGGCATTCGGCGGCCCCCAGCCCAAGCACGGAGAGGCTGATTCCCAGGGCCAGCCCCGCCGAGGCGCGGGCAATGGACGGGCGATAAGTCACCCAACCCAACAGGATGACAATGCACCCGCTCTCGACCAGCGGGTCCCTCAACGACAGCCAACAGCCCGCCAGTTCGAGAAAGCAGGTCGGCACCAGGCCCAAGGCCACTAATAGAGCGCCCGCAATGACGTGCAGTCCCCAATGCAGGCGCCGACTATGCGTCGCGTCCGCCCTCTTCACTGGCGTCGACTGGTTCCCCTTGCCCCTGAACCGGACAACGAGCGCTCGAGCCAACGCCTTGACTCGCCCGTTGCGCGCAGGGGTGCGGATGTGGATTGGTTGCTCGGGGCCGGTGCCCATCCCAGTGGTCTGCGAAGCTTCAGCGCGCGGCTACAACACTTCACGGATGAGGAGGTACTCTGTGGCCTCAGTCACCTCAAGAAGTCCAAGCGCCCTCAGCAGTCCCGATGCAGTTCTTGTGATGTTCATGTG
>DAOOQY010000933.1:0-2171 GCA_035389025.1 Verrucomicrobiota bacterium | reverse complement strand
TATCGCATCACGACGGATGAGGGTGTGGTGTCGCGCAAAATGCTGCTTCTGAAGTAGGCTCGGTGGGAACAGTCGCCGGGTGGTCCGGCGAGTTTTTGGAGCCGCTGTCGTCCCGTGACGACAGCGGTTTTTTTTTGGCGCGCGATTGGGCGTCGTGATCGGAGTCGCAGGAAAAAGAATACGACTTTTATCGTGTTTGTAGCGTTGAATCTGGGCAAACTTGTCGCTAAATCAGATAAAGACGGAGAGATTTCCCTTGCCTTTTCGCGCGGGGGGGACATATACTACTGATAGATATCATCTTCACATCAGACGGGTTAGGAGAATTGCCCCCCGGGAGAGGTTGGCCGGGGGGGTTTGGCATCATCGCAGGCAAGGTGCATCAGCAGAGTGTTAGGGGCATTTCGCTTACCTTCCTCTACCGGCAGGCATTGCGGGGTGCTGTCCCGAGGCGTCTCGAACGATAGGGAGCGTTATGTACGACTGCCAGCATCTATGGAAGATGAAAGACATCCAGTTTGGCTTCGTGGTGTTCGAGAAGTGTTTTCACTGCCACGGCCTGCGGACGTATTTCACGACCGAAGACAATCCCATTCCGGGCGAGAAGTATCGCGAGGGCGTGTGTTTTTGGACGCGGATGGAGGTTGCGCAGTCATTCCAGTTCAATCTCCAGTGCGCGCTGTGCGGGCGGAAGGAGGATTTTTCGGACCTGATGGGGTTGCTGCACTGCACGGGGTGTCTGGAAGATTGCCCGGTGGAGGTTTTGCAGCGGGAGCTGCACGCGCAGCGCATCTGGGTTCTGGTGGCCTTCGGCTACCTTCCCAAGGCTCTTTCCGCGCCGGCTTCGGAGAAGAAGCTGGCGGTACTTTCGGAGTATTTCAATCAATCGCGCGACCGGACGCGGTCGCAGATCCGGATCGTTTCCTCAAGCCTCATTTCGAACCTGAGTCTCTGCAAGGGGGACTTCATCCACGATTCGGGCATGCTGTCGCTGGAGCCGCCGCAGGGCCGGAGGCAGCTATTCTGAGGATTCCATACACAGCGCACCCACAGGCAGGAGAACGAGTGTGACAACCCAAGATCTGGTGGAGAGAATCGGGCTGAAGCCGCTGAGCCGGTTTGATCCGCGTCCGGTGACGGGCGTGTTCATTTCCGACATGCTTTCGGATGTGATGGCCGGGGCGAAGTCGGGGGATTTGTGGCTGACGGTGCAGACCCACAAGAACATCGTGCCGGCGGCGAATCTGGTCGATGCCGCAGCCGTGGTCGTCACCAGCGGCAAGACGGTGCCGCAGGAGACGATCGACCTGGCCAACAAGTACAACATCGCCATCCTGGCGTCGCCGCTGCCCGTGTACGAGCTGGTCGGGCGGCTGTACAGCCTGGGGATCGGAACGCCGTAGGAGCGCGCCGGGGCGACGACTCGCCGCGGCGGCCCGGCGGGGCGACGCGCCGACGGTGACCGGCACACCGCCGCTATGCAGATTCGCGCGATTCGAGACGCACTGAACGCGACTGTGCTGGAAGGCACGGATCGCCTCGATCTGGAGGTCGACCACGTGTATGCATCGGACCTGATGAGCGATGTGCTTGCTTTCGGCCGGCCCAATTCTATTCTCCTCACCGGCCTGGCGACCAAGCAGGCGATCATTTCCGCGCACATGGCCGAGTTCGTGGCGGTCGCGTTCATTCGCGGCAAGCGGCCGATCGACGGCTCGGACGAGTTGGCGCGCGACCGCGGTCTGGTGCTCCTCAGCACGACCCTGGACATGTTCGACGGCTGCCTGAGCGTCGGCCGGGTGCTCCACAACGGTCCCCAGGCGGTCAACTCCCCCGCCGCGGTCAAGCCGGAGGAGATGAGCCTCACCCAGACATTCACGATCCAGGGGGACGATTTCGCCAGCGCCGGGGGGGTGTCGACGGAGGTGAAGTCGATCCTGAAGAAGATCGGCCTGGACCCGAAGCTCGTGCGGCGGGTGGCGATTTCCACGTACGAGGGGGAGATGAACGTGGTCATGCACGCGCAGTCGGCGGTGGCCACGCTGTCGATCACGCCGCGCTGCATCACGGTGGTGCTGGCCGACCGGGGGAAGGGCATTCCGGACATCGAGAAGGCGATGCAGGCGGGGTGGACAGCGTGGCCACCGCCGACTGCGCGTGCATGACCACGT
>DAOOQY010000932.1:0-2175 GCA_035389025.1 Verrucomicrobiota bacterium | reverse complement strand
TCCAATAGAGTTCAAACGGAGACTTTCCCAGAACCATGACCACGTTCGTCGTCGCGGGCAGGACCTGCAGGATGTTCTCCAGAAGCACCGAAAGCTCGACGTGAATTGGAATGATGGTGGCGTTGGTGGTGCCAGCCATCGCCGCGACCATCCGCTGGTTGACCACCCCCACCAGGGGTGTGGAGGGAAAGAGCCGTGAGCGGTGCCGGGCCATGAAGAGCGAAGACGGCTCGGCGGTGGTCAGGATCAGGTCCGGCTGCCGCTGCGCAAACATGGCCTGCAGATAGTCCGCCAATGGCAGATCTATAGCGGTTTCCTCGTAGCGCGCTGCTTCCATCGACGCCTCGCAGAACTCCAAGGGTTCTGACGATTGCCGGGCCAGTTCCGTGCGGAAGGTCGATGAGAGAATGTTGAACGGTGCGAACTCACGCCCGTGGGAGTGAAGAATCAAGACGCGCGGCGGCCCGGCGGCCTCGGCCGCAAGCGTCGAAAGCAGAAGGAGAAAGAGTCCTCCACCTACCCGAGCGCGCCGACGCATGATGTGCGGTCTGTCCACAGAATGCTCCTGCGACGGTAGGCGCAAGACAGGAAAACTCAAGACCCAGCAAGGATGTCCCATCGAGTCGCAAGCCAAGACCAGAGAGGCATGCCTGTGGTGGACGGACGGATCAAGCTGCTCGTGGCGGAAGGCGAATCGGTCCCCGGCACGATCCTCGGGATCGGCCACACCAGCAGCCGTATCGCTTCTCCATCGACAACCTGGCTGGTGAAAGGCTGTTCAACAGGGGAAAACGTCGCGTCAAACAAAGACCCCTCGCCTGATCGACACCGTGCGAAGCCCCCACTCTCAGGTTGCCGGATTTCAGTGCTTCCCAGAAGGACGTGTGTCTGCCACCCTCCCGACGCGTTCGCGGCGCCTTTGGCGGCAGGGATCAGTGCTTGGACCTTGCTGACCTGCCACCGCCGGCCCCCGACACATCTCAAACGTGAAAGCCTTGCCACTCATCCTCGCCTTGTTCGGCGCCTGCCTCCTGCTCACCCACCCGCTGCCCGCCTCCGCCGGTCCCCCGGTGAAGATCATCCTCGACGTCGACTTGGCCGAGGATGTCGATGATGCCGGTGCGCTGGCAACACTCCACGCCCTCGCCAACCGCGGCGAAGCGGAGATTCTCGGCATCCTCATCTCCTCGAAAAACGAGTGGGTTGGCCCCTGTGCGGACGCCATCAACACCTGGTACGGCCGTCCTGACCTCCCGATCGGCTACCAGCGCGGACATCAATACGGCTATCGCAATGCCAAGGACCCGGATCGCGAAACGCCCTCACAATATGCCGAGACCGTCGCCAAAAAGTTCCCCCGCGATCTCGAGCGCAGCAGCGACGCCCCCGACGCCGCCTTGCTCAGCCGCAGGCTGCTCGCGGCCCAGCCGGACCAAAGCGTCACCATCGTCACCGTCGGATTCCTCACCAATCTTCGGGACCTGCTCGATTCACAGCCCGACGAATCGAGTCCGCTGGACGGCGAGGCCCTGGTCAAACAGAAGGTCAAGCAATGGGTCTGCATGGGGGGCATCTTCCCGAGCGGCCGGTTCCCCGATGGCCAGGGTGAGTACAACTTCATGTACGACACCGTCGCCTCGGTGCGAGCCGTCAACGACTGGCCAACCCCGGTCGTGTTCAGCGGGTTCGCCATCGGCGCCGCCATCAAGGTGGGGGGGCGCCTGGTCGAGACCCCCGAGGCCAACCCGGTCCGCATGTGCTACCAACTCTACAACGGACTCAAAGACCGCGAGGCGTGGGATCTGACGGCTGTCCTGTACGCCGTGCGGGGCGCCAGCAATTACTGGACTCTCTCGGAGCCCGGTTTCTGCCTGATGCACGCGCGCGTCACCCACGGCTACAACGAATGGATGCCGACACCCCAAAAGCAGCATCGCTACCTGATCGAAGCCATGCCCCCCGAGCAGGTCGGCAAGGTCATCGAAGACCTCATCCTCGAACCACCCCGCTCCGGCGTCCCCCGCCGCCCGCTCTGACACGCCAACGGGTCGGCGCGCGCCGGCGCGTTCAACCGAACCCGCGTATTTCAAAGCCTATCAGCGCACGTGGACCATGAACCAGTGCGGAGCGGCGACGGCCTCGTCGCCCCAAACTCCTTCAAAAACACTCTTCGGC
>DAOOQY010000931.1:0-2185 GCA_035389025.1 Verrucomicrobiota bacterium | reverse complement strand
GGCGACATACCCGCTGCTTCCCACGTGCCGGTTGACGTCCAGGTCCGTGTAGCGCACCGGTGCCGAAAACGCTTCGTCCCCCGGTTCGCCGTCCGGCAGTTTCTCGGGGTCGCGGCCGAGTGCGGACGGGCCGTTCATCTCGCTCAGGCCGGGCATCAGCCGGTCAAGGCGCTGTGGCCGTTTTGTCACGAGGTCGACCACCAGCCAGGCGCTCGTGCCCGCAGCGAGCCGGCTCCCCGCGTCGTCCGTCATCTCGAAGTCGCGCAGGGCGAACACGGACTTGACTCCCCGTGGCCACGTCCGCAGGGCGAACGCCTCACCCCATGCGGGGCAGCGTGCGAACTCGATGCGGAGGCGCGACAACACCCAGAACCGGCCCTGGGCGGCGAGGCGAGCGAAGCCGACACCCAACGTCTCCGCGTGGTTCCAGGCGGCATCGAGGAAGTAGCGACACACGCTCACGCTGGTGGCGCGGCGGGTGGAATCCACGTCATAGGAACAGACTCTGAGTCGCTGCGTCCAGACCGGTGTGCTGGAGGCGGGCGTGGTCATGCGGGGGCGAAGTGGAACAGTTGGGCGGCGTGGGGCGGGGCGTCGAGGTAGAGTCCCTGGTTATGCAGGTCGTCGCCGACCCGCTCGTAGTCTTCGGTGCCGAGCAGATCGCGCATGCGCCAGTTGTATCGTTCGAGTTGGGGGACGACGAGGGGGACGTAGCATTGGCAGCGATGCGATGCCAGGTTCACCACCGCCAGATCGAACCGTCGGGGCAAGGCCTGCCATTGAACCGCCACGATGTTCTGCCAGGTCGGGTTGTCGGGCCACGCGGGGCGGGGCGCCAGCAGATGGGGCTCGCCGGTGCCGATCGCGCCGCGGCGCAGGGCCGCCAGGAGTTCCACATAGGCGGACTGAATCTGAGGCTGGATCGCCTCCGGCCAGCGGCGGCCGAGTTGGACGGGCGTGCGGAGGCAAAAGCCCTGCATCTGCCCGTCGTGGATCAGGCGCAGCCCGGGCAGGGCGAGCATGAGCCAGGCGGCGCACCGATGTTCGGAGGGCGACAGGAGGGTGGCGATGCGAATCTCGTCATGGTTTTCGAGGAAATGGGCCGACGACGCGGTGAAGGCAGGGGCCTGGGACGCCAGATGCCGCTGAACACCCGGGTTGTCACGGGCGACAAGGCGGTCGTAGAGGCGCTTGTCGTACGTGTAGTCGAAGCCCAGATTCTGCATGCGCTCTTCGAGATTCCAGTAGACCTCCGCCAGGAAAAGGGATTCCGGATGCCGTTGTTTGCAGGTGGCAATCGCTTCGGCCCAGAACTCCCGCGCGGGCGCGGGCTCGGGGCACGCGAACTGGCTCCAGGTCTGCTCGAACACGTCGTTCAACACCAGCATCGCCATGTCGCATCGCACCCCGTCGCATCGCCCCAGGACCGACAGCAATTCGTCCACCATCGCGGCTCGTGTCTCCGCGCGGCGGTAGTCCAATTGGACGGTGTCGTCCCACGGCGGAAAATTGGGGTCGCGACCGTGGGCCAGCCAGCGCTCCGGCTTGGCGCCCTCGGCGCGGAAGGTCCCCGGGGCGGGCGCCGGGCTTTGGACGAAGCGGTGCGGATGGGAGCAAATCCAGGGATGATCGAGGCCGGCGTGGTTGGGGACGAAATCGAGAATCAGCCCGAGGCCGCGTCGATTCAACTTGCGGCGGAAAGTCCTCAGACCCGAGGCGCCTCCCATCTCGCGGGGGACTTTGTATCGGGCGACGGCGAAGGGCGAACCGGACAGATCGTCGATGTGGAAATCGGGCAGGGCTTCGCGGCAGAGTTCGTGCAGGGCGTGGTTCTGGCGGGCGGTTTGGCGGGCGCGCGGACCGACTTCCCAGGCCCCCATGAGCCAGACGTGTGAAAAGCCAAGCCGCTCCCAGGTCTTGATCTCGGCCTCGGGCACCGCATCGAGTGTGACGGGTTTGCCGGCCCGCGATGAAAGCTCGCGCAACCAATGGCGCGCATCGAGTTCGTAGACAAGTGGGTGAGCCATGGTGGGGGGAAGGTGAAGGCTGAAGGGGTGTCGGGTCAGGAAGGCGGAGTCGGTTGCGGCGGTTGCGACTGCAACATCCGAATACCGTCCCGGACGTATTGGATGCCGGAGACGGCGGTGCAGGCGGTGGCGGCGGCCGCGAGGTAGAGAGCCAGACG
>DAOOQY010000930.1:0-2188 GCA_035389025.1 Verrucomicrobiota bacterium | reverse complement strand
GCCTCGAAAATTCGCCAGTTGATCGTGGTGGAAAGATGCCGCCGCAGCCACTCGAACTGCTCATCGACGAAATCGACCACGCGCGCCACGAAGATGTCGTCGAAGGCGCCGCTATCGATCAGCAAATGCAAACTCGATGCCCACACCGCATTGCGGCAGCAGAGGCTCAAGGAACCGTCGGCCTCGATTTTGCCCTTGTTTTGATCGGACGTCCAAAACGCCATCCAGTCGGCCATGTAGTCCCGCGCCGCCTCGGCATAGCGCTCGTCGTGAAGGACATGATAGGCGGCCGCGAGCTGGCCGATGAACTGCATCCGGCACAGAACACTCAGCGGCCCGAGATTGGCCCAATCGATTCCGCTTCGCCCGAGGTGTTTGCGGTTCGTGCTGTCGAAGCATGACATCAGCACGCCGTCCACCGCGGCATCGGCCACCTTGAGGGTCTCGCGGGTGCGCGTATCAATTTCCGTGGATGAGGGATAAATTGGGGGCGGGGGATAAACCGCGGCCAGGCGTTCCGCCGCCTGGCGGAGCGCTGGCTTGATAGGTATGGTGGTTGTGGTCATTGTTGTCTCTTTCGTGGTGTTTGACCTCGTGACCCGGTGACTTCATGACCCCCGGGCGTCATGAGGTCACAACGTCATGGCGTCATCTTCTCCATCTCCTCAATCTTCCTCGTGCCCTTGCACTTCGGGTAGGTCCCGCAGCCCCAGAATGGTCCCCGAGTGGAGGTGCGCTTCTTCATCGGCTGGCCGCATTCCGGACATCCCGGCGCTGCCGGGTCCGCCCGGGCTGACAGGCGCGCGGTGGTCATCTTTTCCCGGATGCCCCCACCCTCGATGAAGGCGCTCTCCAGTTTCGTCAACTGCCGGCCGAGGAGGCCGGTGGCGCGCTGGATGAGCACGATCAGCGCATTGGCGGCGGCAATGTCGTCCCGCTCCTCCAGCCAGGGATCGAACTTCTTCTTCTCCCTGAGTAGGTACGTCCAGTAGTTGTGTAGCAAATCCTCCGAGTAGTCGAACTCTTCCAGCATGATCGCGAGGACCGCCTTATGATCGGGATTATGGATGCTCCAGGGAATGCTACCCTTCTGCACCAGATAATCCTCCAGGTCGCCCTGCAGTTCCGCCAGACTGGCCTTGGCCACATCCGTCAATTTGATCTCGGTCTCCGACGAGGTCTTTGCACGCTCACTGCCCTCGATGATGTTCTGCTTGCCGGATCGCGAGGCGCCGACCATCTGCCCAAGCATCTTGCCCAACGGATCGTCTTTCCAGGACAGGTAGCGCTTGCAGAAACTGATCGTGCCCAGATGAATGATCGCGGCAAAATTGAAGGAGTGCAGCTTGCGGTATCCGCCGCTGGGATTGTAGATCTGGCTCATGAGGTGTTCCCCTGGGTTAATGATTCCCTGCCCCTCTGACGTCATGACACCCGGCTAATCTACCATCCTCCCCGCACCGCGTCACGAAATCATGAGGTCACCCCAAAACCAAATGTCTCCGGCTGCCGCCGCCGCGTCGGATCAAAGGGCGCCAGATAGGTTCCATTCACGCAACACCCGCCCGTCACCCGGCCGGCCTTTCCCTTGCGCAGATGCACCAGCGACGAGTCGGTCTCGAAATCGGCCTGCGCCCCCAGCATGAGGTTGAAATTGCAGCCCCAGTGGACTTCGTCCACCGTCCCATCCCCCCAGCGCAGGCGGACATAGCCCACCTGCCCCATCGGTGACTTCGCCTCCACCTCCACCGCCGGCGCGCGGCGGCCCTTGAACGGCGCCAACACCGAAACGTAATAATCATGTCCGCGATCCATGCGCGGGGTATTGAGCACAATCTGCGGCGCGGGTTTTTCGATGCCGACGTAGCCGCGCAGCGGGCCGGTTGCGCCGCAATAGGTCTCGAAACGCGAGCCTTCCGGCCGGATCGGTGTCAGCATCAGCAACCCGGCATCCTTCCATTGCGCCACGGCGCGGTTGCGTTCTGGCTGCAGGCTGATCTCCGCATCCGGCGCCAGTTGCCAGACGCATTCGAAGCTCGGCCGCTCCGCTTCGAGATCGTCCGGCTGGTGCGGCAGGCGGAACAGGCTGTCGACCACAAAAGCAAACCGATCCTGCACCCAGAAGAGGATCCGCGCGTGCTGGGCCCAAATCCCCTTCGCCGCGTGGGTGACACTCCAAGTATGCTCG
>DAOOQY010000929.1:0-2197 GCA_035389025.1 Verrucomicrobiota bacterium | reverse complement strand
CCATGACAACCACGCGCTCGCCAATCCGCACGCGCACGACGTGCAGCGCATGGTGCGCCTCGGCGTCGCACAACCGCAGGCGGCCTTCCCGGATCGTTCGAGGCGGAAGATAGAATCGGTGCATTATCGGAAGAAATCCTTGGCGCGTTCGAAGAAGCTGCGGCTCCGCGGGTTGACATTCGCGTCGCACAGCGAGGCAAACTCATCGAGCTTGGCCCGCTGCCCGGCGTTGAGCTTCGTCGGCACTTCGATCTGGACGCGGACATGGAGGTCTCCGCTGCCATAGCCTTGCACGCTGCGCACCCCGCGGCCCCGGAGCCGGAAGACAGTGCCGTTCTGAGTGCCGGGCGGCACTTTGATGTGCGCCGCGCCTTCGAGCGTGGGCACCTCGAGTTCGGCCCCGAGGGCCGCCTGCACGAAACTGATCGGGACCTCGCACAGCAGATCGTCGCCGTCGCGCTGAAAGATGTCGTGCTGCTGCACGTGCAGAACAACATACAAATCCCCAGGCGGCCCGCCGCGCCCGCCCGCCTCCCCGTTGCCCGCCGAGCGGAGACGCGTTCCCGTGTCAACCCCGGCCGGAATCCGGAGTTTGACCGGCACGGTGGCTTTGCGTTGACCGCTGCCGCGGCAAGCCCGACACGGCTTCTCGACCACGCGCCCGGCGCCCTGACAGCGGGGGCAGACTTGGCGCACGCGCATGAAGCCGCCCAGAACCTGTTCGACCTGGCCGCGTCCGCCGCATGTTGCGCAGTTCTTGTGGCCCGAGCCGCTCTCCGCCCCGCTGCCGTGGCAGTGATCGCACCGGTCCGGCTTGGTGATCGTGATCTCCTTCTCGCAGCCCAGCGCAGCCTCCTCGAATTCAATCTCGAGGTCATACCGCAAATCCGCCCCGCGCTGGGGAGCCGTGGGATCGCGGCGCTCGCCGCCGCCAAAGAGCTCCTCGAAAATCCCGCCGCCGCCGCCAAAGACCTCGCGGAAAATCTCGAAGGGATCGTGGAACCCGCCGCCCCCCCAGCGTCCCCCCGCCTCCGCGCGCTGACGCGGGTCGAAGGCGGCGTGGCCGTACTGGTCGTAGGCCGCGCGCTTCTGAGCGTCGCTCAGAACATCATACGCCTCGCCCAATTCCTTGAACCGCTCCTCCGCGGTCTTGTCGCCGGGATTCCGGTCCGGGTGGTACTTGAGAGCGAGCTTGCGGTAGGCCTTCTTCAGCTCCTCCTCGGTGACGGTCCGCTCCACACCGAGCACCTCGTAGTAATCGCGTTTGGCCATCGCTTTGCCGTGGAAGAAACACTCAGTCGGCCGATGCCGGCGGGGCCGGCGCCTTGGCCACAACAACCGAGGCGGGTCGCAGAAGACGCTCCCGATACTTGTAGCCCTTGCGCATCTGCTGCATCACGTGCCCATCTGGAACTTCCGATGACTCGCGCTGCGCAACCGCCTCGTGCAGGTTCGGATCGAACGGCTGCCCGGCGGCGTCCACCTCCTCGAGACCGGCCTCCGCCAGCACGTTCCGGAGTTGGCTCTGAATCAGCGCAACACCCGCCCGAAACGACTCCCCGGCTGCGCTTGCGTCGGAGGACAGCGCGATCTCGAAGTTGTCCAGCACAGAGATCAGCTTGCCCAGAAGGGCCTCGTTCGCGTACCGAACCGATTCCTGCCGCTCCCTCGCAGCCCGCTTCTTGAAATTCTCGAAGTCCGCAGCCGTGCGCAGGTAGAAGTCCCGATTCTCGTCGGCTTTGGCCGCGCGCGCCTGCAAGGCCTCGACCTCCGCCGCGCTCAGCACCAAACCGGTCGCGGGGGCGGCGGTGTCCCCACCCTCCACCCCGCTGGCGGCAACCGCCGGCTCCGCCGCCATCGCGGGTTCGCACGGCGGCAGCGCCTCGGTGTCAGGCGCGGCTTCATCCTTCGGACTCTCAATCATTGGACTAGTTTCTTTGCTCATGACCGTAAATTAAAGACCCAGAGACTACACCAAGGGCGGGCGCTGGGCAACTGTTCGAAGAAGGCACTGCGCGCTTCGTCAGCCGTGGTTCTCTAGCCGCCCCGCAACGCGGGAGGGCTACGAATCGGTTTATGATCTCCGTGCGCGCGGGTTGCGCATCCGGGTTTGACGGCTGGGCGGGCGCGTGGTAACAATGCTCGAACTCCATAACTGCTATGCAAGACCCGATGCCTTCGAAACGGGTGTTCGATC
>DAOOQY010000928.1:0-2198 GCA_035389025.1 Verrucomicrobiota bacterium | reverse complement strand
GCAGGCCGGATTCGGCGCTGCCCTGGTTGCCCATTTGGGTGGCGAGTTTCTTCTCGGTGGCCAGTTGGCGCATGATGCGCGCTTCCTTGACGTTTTGGACAAGGGGCTTCTGACAGAAGCAGTGCTTGCCCATCTTCATGGCGCGGATGGCGGCAACGCCATGGTTGTGGTCCGGAGTCGAGACGGTGACGGCGTCGATCTCTTTGCCCATTTCATCGAGCAGCTTGCGGTAGTCGCGGTACTGTTTGGCGTTTGGGAACTGCTTGCCCTTGCGGTCGAGGGTGCCCTGGTCGACGTCGCAGATGGCCACGATGTTGCCGCCGCACTTGGCGGCGTCACTGCTGTCGCTGTCGCCTTTGCCGCCGACGCCGATGCAGGCGATGTTGATGCGATCGTTGGCGCCCTGCACATGGCCGATGTACGGGAAGGCGAATGAGGCGGCGCCGACCGCCGCGGTTGTGCGAGTCAGGAACTGTCGGCGATTCAACGGGGTGTGTCGTATGTGATTTTCCATAGTGTGATGTCAGGTAATCGCGCCTGGGCGCGGGTTGTCCATTGCTGAATCAAGGTTTGCCGTAGCCCCTCACGAAGCCGATGCACTGGCCAACTTCAGGCACGCTGTTGTCCCAGTTGTGCTCGTATTCGATCGAGATATTGCCGGCAAAACCCTGGGCTGCGAGTTCGTCGAGGCAGGCCCGGATGTCGGCCACGCCGGTCCCAAACGGGACGTCGTGGGCGCCGGGGCCTTTCTGATGGAGGTCTTTGAGATGGCTGCTGACGATGCGGCCTTTGAGAATCTTCAGACATTCAACCGGATTGAGATTCGAACGCAGCCAGTGGCCGGTATCGACGCAGGCCCCCACGCGCGGATCGCGTCCCTTGGTCAACTCGACGATGTAGTTCGGATCCCAGACCTTGTAATTCGGGTTGTTGGGTTGGCGGGGGTGGTTGTGGTAACCGACCACCAGGTCGTACTCCTTGGCCAGCTTCTCGATCGTGTCGATCGAGTCCGTCGATTCGGTTGTGATGCCGCGCATCCCCATTTTCTTGGCGAACTCGAAGATTTTGCGGGCGGTCGCTTCGTCCTTGGGGATATCGACCACGCCGTAGTTGACCGCCATGATCTTGTGCTCGGCAAGCTTGGCCTTGACCTTCGCGATGACATCGTCGGAGGCGTTGTGATCCCACCGGACGTCCGGTCCCTCCTTGCTCAGCTTCTGGCCGGGGTAGAACTCGATCACTTTGGCTCCAGCGAGAGCCGTCTTCTCGATCGCCTCGAACACGCTGAATCGGTTGAAGGTATAGGCTTGGCATCCGATGGCGAATCCGCCCGTCTTGTACTCGTCGGGGATGGCCGGTTGTGCCAAGAGGTTGAGGGAGGCGATGGTCGTCAAGCCAGCCAGAGCCAACCCGCGACCCGTCCATAGCATCCAGGTCTTCATGGTTAATTCGATTTCGCTGTCGCCGCCGCGGAGGCCAAACTCGAGCCGCTCCGCCGCGTGTGGGGAAATAGCAGCGCGATTCAACCCCGGGTGTCAAACTCAAATTCCTCGCAGGACCGCGTTTGTGGGGGCGGGGATTTTCCGGCATCTCACCTCCGTCCTCTCTCAATCCCAATAACGGAATTCCCAGGACGTCCTTCGACCGGGGTGGAGATGTCCCTATAGCGTGGTGGAGGTGAGCGTCTTGAGTTCCCCATTGACGCGGACCCTGACCGACCGCGGTTCGGGCGAGCGGATGGCGAAGTTGGTGACCTTGCCGTCCTTCCACGCGGCGTCCACGGTGAAGTTGCCCCGGGCCTTGAGCCCCCGGAACGAGCCGTTTGGAGCCCAGGCATTGGGGAGCGCGGGCAGGACGGCGATTTCGCCGGCGTGGGAGTGGGGGAGCATTTCCGCGATTGCTGCAGTGATGCCGAAATTGCCATCCATCTGGAATGGAGGGTGGTTGCAGAACAGGTTGGGCGGAGTGTTACTGTCGTTCCAGAGCCCCTGGAGGTTGGCGGGGAGGGCGCCGGGGCGCGAGCAACTGGCCAACAGATAGCGTCCGTAGCAGAACATCATCGATTCGAGCTGCGGGTCGGCGTGTCCGTCCGCATAGCGTTTGAGGCGCACGTCGGTCGGTTGGTCGAGAACATCGGAGGCGGTGGCGCCGATATCGAGAGCGACGCGGTCGCTGAGGGATGCGAGATCGGCGATGTG
>DAOOQY010000927.1:0-2202 GCA_035389025.1 Verrucomicrobiota bacterium | reverse complement strand
GCGCCCCGATCGTCACGTCGCGTCCGAGCACGACCGAGCCGAATCCGAACGAGACGTGCCGGCCCACGCGATAGCCCCAGAAACGATACAAGAGCCGTTTCAGACATGAAGGAAGCCAGCCGTGACATAGCATTTGGCGGATGGGCAACCTGGGTTTGGCAGTGAGCATCGGCGTAATACACCATAGGCAGCGCCGCGTGTGGGCACGCGGCCTACAATATTGTGCCCGCCGCCGTTGTAGGCCGGCCGCCATCAGCCGGCGTCGGCCCTCGAAAACACCCTCCGCGCCGCGCGTGGACACGCGGCCCACAGCATCGTTGCCTGCGCACACGGAGACCCGAACAGTCCCCATTCATCTTACCCACTCACAAGCCGCGCGCCGCCATCCACCACCAGCGCATGCCCGACAATCCCCCCCGCCGCCGCGGAACAGAGAAACTGCGCCGCCAAGGCCACTTCCTCCGCAGTCGTGAGTCGACCGCGCGGACTCCGGCGGACCGCCGCCTCGAGACGCGATGCCGCATCGGGCAAAACCTCCCAGGCATCGGTGCGGACTGTGCCCGGGCGGAGGACGTTGACGCGGATTCCCCGAGGGGCCAACTCGACGGCGAGGTGCCTGACCATGGATTCGAGAGCTCCCTTGGTGGCGCCGACCAAGGTGTACTGGGGCACGGCACTCACTGCCCCCTCGGACGACACAGCCACCACGCTCGAACCGCTCTCGAACCGCGTAAGGAGTCGTCCGACAAGAGCAAAGAAGGCACGGACATTCAAACCGAAGGTCCAGTCGTAATGCCGCAGCGTCAGTTCCCCGAACGGGCGGTGTACTCCCGTGGCTGCTGCGAAGACAAGGATCGAAAGCGGATTCCACCGATCCGCCACCGCCTCGCACAACGTTTCGATCCCCTTCACGCTGGTGACGTCCGCCCTGACCGCCTCGATATCCAGATTCGCCTCGCTGGCCGCGCGCGCCAGGGCCGTGGCCGCAGCCTCATCTCGAACGTAGTTCGCCGCCACGCGCGCCCCCCCGCACGCCAGACGCCACGCAATCGCCCGCCCGATGCCCCGGGTGCCTCCCACGACAAGGGCACGCTTGCCCTCGACCGAGAACAAGTCTGCTGTCTCAAGCCCGCGGTTCGGCATCGCGACAGTCACATCTCGGCTTGCCGCCCGCCATCGAGGCGTTTGCCGCGCAGGTCGTCGGCTGTCCTTCGAGATAGGCCTGCAAGACCGGGTCCCGATACCCTGGAACAAACTGCTCGGCTGGCAGGAAGGCAAACATCAACTCCGCCGAACAGACCGTGCACTCGGCCACCTCGATGTGGCAACGCGCAGTGGCGCAATCCTTCTGACTCACAACGATCGCTGCGAAGATGCGAGCCGTCTCGCCCGGCCGCACCCATTGTCGGAAGCTCGCCGACCTGATCTGCGCCAGCATGGCGTAGCCGCGGGGCTGCGATTCCGCATCCAAACACTTGCCCGCTGCCTGCGCCATCATCTCGGTCAGCAGCACGCCCGGGACCACCGCAAAGCCGGGAAAATGATCTCTGAATAGCTCCTCCTCGGGCGAGAGAGTCTTCTCCGCCACGATGGTTTTGCCGGGAACCAACTCATGGATGCGGTCGACGAGAATGAACCTCACGGCGGTGCCTCAGGCGAGTTTGCCGTTCGACCGGAGGACTTCAAGGATGTCGCCCACGGTCTTCATGCCGGTAAGTTCGTCGGTCGTCATCACGATGTTGAACTGCTCGTGCAAGGCCGCCATCAGCGTGAGAACGCCCAGAGAGTCCCAGGTAGCCACCTCACTGCGCGGCGTACTCGCACTCAGCCGTCCGAGTTCTTGCTCGAAGACCTCTGCAATCCACCGCAATGCCTGTTCCTGATCCATAGAACCGATGGGAGTCCAACGACCTCAGCGCGCCATGTAACCGCCGTCAACCACGAGATCCGTACCCGTCATCCAGTGGTTCTGCGGCGCTAACAGAAACACCGCGCAGCGGGCCACATCCTCGGGCGCACCCACGCCCAGCGGATAGGCGGCCTCCAATTCTTTCACCTGCTCGCCCGAGAGCAGTTTGAGCGCCCCGTCGCTCAGAGGCGTATGCACCAGGCCCGGGGAAAGCGTGTTCACCCGGATCCGGCGGCGGGCAAGCTCGACCGCCAACACGCGGGCAGCCGCTATCATGGCGCCTTTGGTCGCAC
>DAOOQY010000926.1:0-2204 GCA_035389025.1 Verrucomicrobiota bacterium | reverse complement strand
ATTCGTTAAGTCCCTATTCTCCAATCACCCCCTCCCAGCTCAGAACCGCCCTGCGTGGCATCTTGACGTTTGGCCGCGAGTTTTTCACACTCGGCATGTCGTTCCGGGTTATGCCGATCTACGAATTTGCCTGTCCCAAGTGCCGGGTTATCTTCAACTTTCTGTCCAAGAAGGTGAATCCCGAGCACACACCCAAATGCCCCAAATGTGGCAACCCCAGGCTGACCAAGCAGGTGAGCCGGTTCACCGCCCCCAAAGGCGTGCCTGAGCCCAAGGGCAAACCGGACATCGCCGGCGACGAAGGGCCGATGCCCGACATCGACGAGGCGCGGATGGAGCGGGCCATGGCCGAATTGGAACGCGACATGGATCACCTGGACGAGAACAACCCCCGGCACATGGCGCACATGATGAAGAAGATGAAAGACATCATGCCGCCGGGCACTATGCCCAAGGAAATGGACGTCGCCATCAAACGGCTCGAGAAAGGCGAGGATCCCGAGAAGATCGAGGAGGACATGGGGGATGTGCTCGGGGACCTCATGGGCGGCCCCGAAGAGGACGATGACGGGTACGGCGGCATGGGGAGCGGCGCGTACAGCCGCGACAGCGGTCTCTACGACTACTGACAAACAGATGCCCTCCGCCCACTACGTCCACCCGTCGAATCCGAGTCGCGCCAGATCGTCTTCGAGGTCTTGAATCTGCTCGGGCTCGAGCGGGTTCAGAGGCAGACGGGGCGGTCCGACCTCGACCCCGATTCGCCCCATGAGATACTTGGCGGCCGCCAGGTAGCCGGGCCGGGCCAGCACGGTCACGAGGTTGACCAGACGCAACTGCTCGTGGCGCGCGGTCTCGAGATCGCCGCGGTGAAAGGCGTCCACCAGACGCTGGGCGACGGGGGCGGCGAAGTTGTATGTGCTGCCGACGGCGCTGCGCACTCCGCAGGCGAGCGCGCCGATCAGCGCCTCGTCGACTCCCCAGGCAATGTCGTGCGATCTGCAATCGAGGCAGAGCTGGAGCTGGGCAAAATCCAGGTTGGTGAACTTGATCCCTGCCAGGGTCGGAATGATGCGCGACGCGCGCTCGAGAAACTCCGGCATCGAAAGCGACACCCCGGTGAGCGCCGGGATGTCGTAGAAAAAGAACGGCAAAGCCGGCGCCTTGGCGGCAATGGCGGCGCAACAGGCAATCAGGGCGTCAAGATCGCGCGGCTTGAAGTAGCTCGGGGCGAGGGCCGCAACCGCCGACGCGCCCGCCTCCTGCGCGTGCGCCGCCATAGCGCAGGCGTCGCTCAGGCAATTCGAGCCGACATGGACGATGACGCGGAGGGGGGTGCCGCGCGCAACTTCCGTCCATCGCGCCGTGAGGCGTCGGCGCTCCTCGATGGTGAGCGAGTGGCTTTCACCGGTGCTCCCGGCGATGAACACGGTGTGAAGTTGGTGGCCGAGAAAGTGCCGGGCCTGGTCCGGGACGCGATCGAGGTCGATAGCGCCGTCTTTCGTGAAGGGCGTGTGCGCGGCCGGGATGAGGCCTTCGAGTGCGAATGCGTGCATTGGGGAGCGCATGGTAGCCTCGCCGCGCGACGCCATGCAATCCCCTTCGGGAATCTCCTCCGAGAATCCCTCTCGATAACCAACGCCCCGCGACTTCGTGCTTTCGTGATCGGCCCTCTGGCGCTAAACGAAGGCCCCATGCAACCAATCGATCGTTGCCTGTTGTACGGCTTTGTCGACACCGCCTGTCTGCGCGGCCGTTCGCCGGAGCGCGTCGCGCGTGACCTCTGCGAGGGCGGGGCGGACCTGATCCAGCTTCGGGCCAAGGGATTGCCATCCGCCGAGGTCCGGCGACTGGCCGAACGCCTCCAGCCAATCGCGCAAGAGGCCGGAGTGGGTTTGGTCATCAATGATGACCCGGAGGTGGCTTTGGATGTGGGCGCCCCTCTGTGCCACCTGGGCCAGGAGGATTTCTTCGATCACGGCCATACTCACGTGCGCGAGTTGTTCGGCCAGGCCCCCGGCCACTGCGTTGCCCCCGGCGTCGGCCTGAGCACGCACGCGCCTGCCCAGGCGCAACGCGCGCTGGCAGCCGGACCCGCCTACATCGCCATCGGCCCGGTGTTCGCCACGGCGACCAAGCCGACAGCGACGCCCGTGACCCTCGAGTATGTGCGTTGGGCCGCCGCCCACGTGTCCATTCCCTGG
>DAOOQY010000925.1:0-2204 GCA_035389025.1 Verrucomicrobiota bacterium | reverse complement strand
GAAGACGCGCGGGCGGGCGGGTGCAGCGGATGCGTCGAGGTGGGGGCGTTCGGCAAGGAAGCCTACATCCTGACCGGCTATTTCAACATGCCGAAGGTCTTCGAACTGGCGCTGCACAACGGGGTGGATGCCAAGACCGGCAAGCGGCTTGGCCCGGAAACCGGCACCCCGGATTCCTTTCGAACATTCGACGACCTGTTCGCGGCGTATCGGGCCCAGTTCCGCCACATCCTCGAGACCAAGCTGCGCGGCAACCAGATCATTCAGCGCATGTACGCCACCCGCATGCCGGCCCCGTTCCTCAGCGTGCTGACCGATGACTGCATCGAGCGCGGGCTCGACTACAATGCCGGCGGGGCGCGCTACAACAATACTTACATCCAGTTCGTCGGCCTGGGCAGCCTCACCGACAGTCTCAGCGCCGTCAACCAACTCTGTTTCTCCCCACCCCGAGCCGCGGATTCTCCGTCGGGCCCGGCACACGGTCCCCGGCTCGACTTGGGCCGGCTTGTGGGCATTCTCGATGCCGATTTCGCCGGCCAGGAAGAGTTGCGGCAGCATCTGCTGCATAAGATGCCCAGATACGGAAACGACGACGACCGCGCGGATGCCATCATGATCCGGGTCTTTAACACGTGCGTCGAGGAACTCGACGGACGCCCCGACACCAAAGGGGGCCGCTACCGGGTCGAGATGTTGCCCACAACCTGTCACGTCTACTTCGGCAGCGTGACCGGCGCCTCCCCGGACGGACGAAAGGCCGGGCGCCCCCTGAGCGAGGGCATCTCACCGGTCCAGGGCGCGGACCGCAACGGCCCCACGGCGGTGATCAGAAGCGCCGCCAAGATGGACCATGTCAAGGCGGGCGGCACGCTTCTCAACATGAAATTCGCCCCGTCGTTGGTGTCGACCGAGGACGCCCTGGGCAAATGGGGGCATCTGGTGCGGAGTTACTTCAAGATGGACGGACATCATGTCCAGTTCAATGTCGTCCGCGCCGACACGCTTCGCGAGGCCCAGGAACGCCCGGATGAGCACCGCGACCTCATCGTCCGCGTCGCCGGGTACAGCGACTATTTCTGCGATCTCTCGACCGAGTTGCAGGAGGAAATCATCGAGAGAACCGAACACGAGGGATTCTAGCCCGGATGTCAGACTCTGCGAGGCTTTGTGAAACATCCGGGCTAGCGAGGCGCGCCTCACACCCAATCCAGTCCTCCCCTTCCCGTGTCAGGCTTCAGGCTGCCGTCTGTCCTGGATCGGGCCCGGGGGTGCTTTGGCGGACGGCGTCGAGGGCCGCCTGCATGTCGTCGGGCTCAGAAGAGGGCGCCGCCTCGGGCAAGTCGTCAGGGCGAAGGATCACTGGCTGCGGGGGAAGCTCCCGCAGCAATGTCGCGACCTCCGCTGCGGTGCCGAACACGTATTCGCGGCGGCGGTCCGCTGCCGGCATCCGGAAAAAGTCCGCGGTGGAAAGCCAGCGCCCTGACCGCCCCAGGAGAAACGTGTCAGGCGTCATTTTGGCGTCCTGGGGATCGTAACCCTCTTGGGCCACCATGAATGGGCCGCCCGAATCGCGCGGGACGATCGCCGAGGCGAGACTCGATCTGCGCAAACTGACCAGGCGCACGCACCGAAAGTCATTTGTGATCCGATGGAGGTTCTCGGGGTTCATGGCTGCGCTGGGTCTATGGCGATCGACGCATGGACGTCTGGATCGGATGATGGCGGAGCGCGGCACGCGGTGCAAAGCGTAAGTTTGTGCTTGGAAAAGAGGCCAAACTCACGAATACACAGAGGGTCGCTGCGTCTGAATGCTAAGAACTATCGGTCGAAACCCGGCGGATGCGTGGCGAGAAGGCTGTTTTGGATGAAATCACGCGTGGTCATGCTGACGCTCATCGCCCTGGCAGTGCTGCTGCTGGTGGGTGACGCGTTGTTGATCCCATCCCACGTCCGCGCCATCGATGCGCGGGTGATCGACTTGGCCGGACGCGGCACGCCGACTTCGGTGGATGCCGGCCTGAAGTTCCTGTCCCTCGAGAAGACGGGGCCGGCGGAGCTTTGTCTGGCGCTTGCGCGGCGGCAGTCCGTCCCTGGATATGAACGGCTTGAGGAGGCGTTGCAGGGCGGAGGGAGGGATCACCTCAACGGCGTCCAGTGGGGTGGGGTGGATGCGGTGTTGAGCCATATCCTGGGCAACAAGG
>DAOOQY010000924.1:0-2205 GCA_035389025.1 Verrucomicrobiota bacterium | reverse complement strand
GCGGCTCCGAGCGACCCGACACCGGCTTCCGAGCGCCGGCAATACGCGCCGGAACGGACGATTGACATCCGCCACCTGGCCTTGGATGTGACACCCGATTTCAAACGACGCACCATTGCGGGGCGCGCGGTCATCACCTTCGAGCCCGTCGCCCCTTCCCTGCGCGAACTCGCCCTGGACGCGGAAAACCTGACCATCACCGAAGTCACGGCGTCGGAACCGATCCAGGGCTGGCAGAACACGGGACACCAGCTTGTTGTCACCTTCGCGGACCCCGTGCCCTCGGGCCGGCAATCGCGCATCACGGTCGGTTATTGGACCGAACCGGCCAAGGGGCTCTACTTCCGCACGCCCGAGATGGGCTACAGGGACGGGGAAACGCACCTGTTCACGCAGGGCCAGGCGATCGACGCCCGCCACTGGTATCCGGGCCACGACGCCCCGAATGAAAAGTTCACCTCCGAGGTCACCTGCCGCGTGCCCGAGGGCATGACCGTGCTCTCGAACGGCCGGAGGATGTCGGAGACCAGGGACGCGCTCACCGGCCTGGTTGCGGTGCGTTGGCTGCAGGACAAGCCGCATGTGAACTACCTGGTCGCGCTTGTGGCCGGCTATTTCAGCGCGATTGAAGACGTGTACCGCGACATTCCGCTGAGCTTCCACACCCTCCCGTCGGTCATCGGCGAGGCGCCCAACTCGTTTCGGGACACCAAAGACATGATGGGCTTCTTCGAGCAGGAGATCGGCGTGCCCTATCCGTGGGCGCGGTACGCCCAGGTGTGCGTCAACGACTTCGTGGCGGGCGGCATGGAAAACACAACTCTCACCATTCTGACCGACAGCACACTGTTCTCCGCCGCCTGCGAAGGGACGCAATCGAGCCAGGGCCTCGTGGCGCACGAACTGGTCCACATGTGGTTCGGCGACCTGGTGACCTGCAAGGACTGGAGCCATCTCTGGCTCAACGAGGGTTTTGCCACGTATTACGAAGCGCTCTACGACGGGCACAAGAACGGACGCGACGCGTTCCTCTGCAACATGCGCGAGAAGGCCCAATCGGTCCTGGCCGTCTCCGACGACACGCGGCCCATCGTCCATCGGGAATTCGGCGATCCGGGCGAGCAGTTCAGCTACCTGGCGTATCCCAAAGGCGCCTGGGTGACGCACATGCTGCGGTCCCAATTGGGCGAGGATTTGTTCCGCCGCTGCATCCGGACCTATCTCGAACGCCACCAGTATGGCTCGGTCGTGACCGAGGACCTCAACGCGGCCATCGAGGATGTGTCGGGACGCTCTTTCGACCGTTTCTTTGATCAGTGGGTCTACCACGCCCATTACCCGGAACTCGAAATCCGCTACTCGTGGGACGAGTCCGCCCGCCTGGCCAGGCTCAACGTGCGCCAGGTGCAGGCCCTCAGCGACCGGATTCTGCTGTTCCAATTCCCGCTCCCCGTCCGCTTCGCCTGCCCGTCGGGCCTCACCACCAATCACATCGTCACCGTCAAAGAGAAGGCGGAGGACTTCTCGTTCGCGCTGCCTGAAGCCCCGCGGTTGGTCCGAGTGGACCCGGATTCCACGGTGCTGGCCAAGGTGAAATTCGAGCCGCCGCCGGCCATGCTGGCGCTGATGCTGACCAACACGAGCGACGTCCTGGGCCGGCTGATGGCCGTCGAGCACTTCGCAAGCCGCAAGGACAGCGAGGCGGTGGCCAAGTTGCGCATCGCCATCGAGAACGATCCCTTCTTCGGCGTCCGTCTCGAAGCCGCGCGTGCACTGGGCGCAATCCGCACGGACGAGGTCCTCGACGCGCTGCTGGCTTCAGCCAACCAACCCGACCCCCAGGTGCGCCGCCAGGTGCGTGAAAACCTGCAGGCCTTCTATCGCCAGTCCGTGTTCGAGTCCACCCGCGCCGCGCTCGACCAGGAGAACAACCTCGATATCCAGGCGATCCTCATCCGGACGCTGGGCGCCTATCCCGACCCGCAAGTCCTGGAGACCCTGCTCCGGTTTCTCAAGTCCCGGTCGTATGAGAACCGGCTGGCCGATGCGGCGATTGACGCCCTGCGCACCCAGGACGACCCGGCCTCGATTCCGATCCTGCTCGAAGTGCTCCGCGACCGGCACGCGGCGTTCACCGCTCGCGGCCTTGCCTCGGGCCTGATCACCCTCGCCCACCTGGCCCGACACGAGGAGCAAAAGCAGACC
>DAOOQY010000923.1:0-2215 GCA_035389025.1 Verrucomicrobiota bacterium | reverse complement strand
ATCGACGCCAGGTCGGCGTCACTGCCCAGCTCGGCGTCGTCGTTCCCCAACCTCAGCAGCCCCGCAAGGCGCATCGGCTGGCTCTGCATGATCTGACTCGTGAGTGCGTCCATAACCAAGCCACTTTCTCTGGCTTCAAACTGCGAGAAACTCAGACGAACCTCGCGGGCGGTCGAGCCTGAGAACGCCCCTCAACCGTCCGCTGTCCACCCTCTCCCCATCGGATGGTGAGAGGGTCGGGGTGAGGGGATCGTCTCATCTTGAAAGCCAGCGGAATCAGGCGTCGCCCGCCAGAATGGCCCTCAGATCCGCCAGTTCTTGTTCGACTTCGCCTTTGGCATACAGGCCCACGACCGCGCAAAGGCACCGGGTGAACATCTCTTTCGCCGTTGCCAGCCGATTTCGCGCGTCGTGCGGAGACTCGAGGCCGTGGGTTTTCGCCAGTTCTTCATACGGCACTGTCGCTTCGTCTGAAAGCGTCGGGTTCAGCAAGCGATGTTGGAAGATGTCCCAGAGGTCCGCTCGCTGCTTGCGGAGACACTCCTCCTGCATGGCGTGCACGGCTTGGGCGACAACCGCCTTGGCCCAAACCTGGTCTCCGGGGTCGGGCCGTGGCCCCGCGGCGGGATCTTCAAGCAGGTCGTCCATATCCTCCAACGGGACGAACTCGGCCCGTCGGGCCGGCTGAGACCCGTGGCGGTATCGGGAAATGACGAACCGGTCGAGGGTGGTAAAAATGAACGCTCTAAAGCGTCCGCGTTCCCGCCGGGCCTGCGCCAAAATCTGATCCTCAAGAACCTTCACGCGGATGAAGTCCTGCAGAAGGTCTTCCAGATCACGACGACAACTGGGGAAACGGCGCAACAGGTGGGCGGTGAGAGCCGGACGGTACTTCTCGAGCAGAGCGCCAAGAGCCACGCCGTCAGAAGCCTCGGCAGCGGCTGCTTTCACCTCCGACCAATGGGTCGAAAGCAACTCAGGCGCGGGAGGTTCCGACTCGACTGACATGGCGGCACTTTTGCAGGCGTGAGGACCGACGGTCAAGCCGGCTGGCGGGGCACCCTCTGACCATTGGACCTGCCTGCCGCGCTTGGCTTGGCACAGGCAGGTGGTGAGAGAGTCGTGGTGGGGGGCCGTGCAGCGCAAGCCACGGGCCATCCTGTAGGCGTTGTGGTTCAATCCGTGTTCCGCCCCGAATTTGAAATCCCTCACCGATTCAGGGCGGAACACAGATTAGCGGGGATTGGCGGGAGGAGAACAGCGAGGTGCCGGGGGATGGAGAAGGGAAGCCCCTGGGGAGGTCCATGAGGCTCGTCTTTTTCCCGTCCCAAGACCCAGCGCGGTGCCAGCCGCTGCGTATGAGAAAGTAGAGATGAGCAGAATCGCGCCATCACGGACCCCAATCGGCTCGCGCGCCGATGGCCGCAAAGCGTTGGTCGAGCCGTTCCGATCGCCACCCTCACACGCGTGGTGGTTGGCCGGCACTCTTTCACACCAAAACCGAGAAACCTCTACTCCCACAGAGCCCATGAAGACGAAGTACATCTCCTCACCCGTGCGTGATTGCGAACCCCATACCCGGTTGTGCTGGCGCCCCCTGCCTTCAGACCGCACCTTGTGCCGAACAGGCCTCCTTTCGCGCCTCCTGATCATGCTTGCGGCCTCCGGCCTGCTCGCCGCGGACGCCCGTGCGGAACTGACCGCGAACGTTTCGGGGTCGATGACTTTCTCCGTCCGGAACCCATGGAATGGCGGGTCCAAGACCAAAGACCCCGCCTTGAAGGTAGGCAATGTCAGGAACTGGCTCGGCCAGATCACCGATGACTATCGCGGCATGCTTTGGTTCGACGTCGGGCACAGCGCTGGGCTGAGAAACGCCCGCGTCAACGAGGTCATCCTGGTATTCAACGTTAGCCAATGCCCGGGCGATTGGCGGCTTAAGTTCTGGGATCTCACCAGCGACATCACCGCTCTGCCGGCATCGCTGTATGCCGATGCCGCCAGCGGAGTGAATTACAAATACAGCACTTACTACCCCGTCACGGCGGGGGAGAACATCATCGGCCTGAACTCCAGTGGGCAGAGCGATCTGACAGCCCTTTTGCACAGAGCAGACTACGGTTACGCGTATTTCGGTATCGGGATCGAGTCGGACAAGGATGTGGGCGAGATCTACGGCTGGGACTCCGCTCAAAACCGGCGACCGTTCCTTCAG
>DAOOQY010000922.1:0-2216 GCA_035389025.1 Verrucomicrobiota bacterium | reverse complement strand
AGGAGAATCCGCCGCCGTTGTTATGGTAGAAGCCGGGAAGGTCCCAGAAGCCGTGCTGCTCGGGGTGGTCGGGGTAACCGGCCATGTTGACCGCGAAGTTCCCCATGTCGATGCTGTCCTCGCGCATATCGAGGAAGACAAAGATCTTGGTCGGACCCGGATCGATCAACTCGGTGTACTTGCGGTAGATCTTGTAATTGCTCACCTGCGCGCCCCAGCCGCCGTCGGTTCCGCCCCAGCCGCCCAGGTAGAGGTTCATCGACATGCTGCGCACGCGCGGCTTCATCTGGCCATTGACATTGAACTGCGACTTGTCGGCCGGGCAGCGCCAGATGTTCAGGCTCTCGCCGCAATACTTCCACATCGGACTCTTCTTGATCGTGAGTTCCGGGTCCCAATTGGCACGGTTGGCCGGGCTCGAGTCCGTGGTCCCCGTCACCCACGAATAGAGGAGGGTCTCGGGTTTGGAACTGTCCTCGCTGGCATACAGAAGGGCGTCGTTGTTGTCCTCGACGTACATCCGCCAAGCCAGACAAAGCTGCCTGTGGTTGTTCATGCACTGGATGCCCAGGGTCTTTGACTTCGCCTTGCCGAGAGCGGGCAGGAGCATCCCCGCCAAAATGGCGATGATGGCAATGACGACCAGGAGTTCAATCAGCGTGAAACCGGAGGCGGAGCCCCGTCGTCGAGCATTCGCGCGCGGTTCAACAATCTTTCGCATAGCCATGTGTCCAGTTGTTCGGTTGTTTCACCCGCCCGGGCCGTCTGCCGTTTCCGCCCTCGGCGGGCTTATCGTGCCTTTTTAATAGCTTGAATCGACATTCTGTCAATGTGCTTTATGAGGCACACCAGACGGCACGCCGACACTTGCCGCGCAAAAAACCGCGCCTTCGAGGCGGCACGCGCTTGCATTTCCCCCGTCCATCGCCACACTCGGACTCCAGCGGGCGCCGTTCACCGGTTGGATGGCCGGTGGCAGACCGCCCGATCGACGCGAACCGAATGACCCAATGCGCACTACTTACGTCCCGCCACTGACCGCGGAAACCGCGAAAGAGCAGACCCACAAAGTGAGCCCGGCGACCGTGCCGGTCGAAACCGTGCAGCCCGTGAAGGGCGACATCATGCTTGTCGGCCTCGATTTGGGCACGAACACGTCGTGCCTGAAGGTGGCTCCGCTGGGCTCGACGCAGCCTCTTCTGAGCGAGATCATTCCCACCGTTGTCGGATACGCCAAAGAGGGCATCGTCGACAATCTCCTGCCCGACAACGCCAAGGTCCTTTTCGGCCACCTCGCCCAGAAGAACCGCATGTACCTGCGCATGGTCCCGCCGCTGGCTGACGGTGTGGTGGTGGACATGGCGGCCGCGCACGATTTCATCCGCCATCTGCGTCAGTTGATCAACGCGCCGGCGGGGGTCGAACTGCGCGTGGTGGCGGGGTTGCCCGCCTCGGCGGATCGGACCGCCCGCGAGCATCTGCTCGAGGCCTTGGGGGGCTTCTTTCACAAGGCGTTGCTCGTCCCGGAGCCTTTCCTGGCCGCGCTCGGGTTTCGCGATCCTTCAAAGCTCGGGGATCCCGCGTATCTCGACCCGGTGCGCAATTCCGTCTTCGTGGACATCGGCGCGGGAACGACCGATGTCTGCCTCGTGCAAGGCTACTTTCCGACCGCCGACGACCAGATCAGCGTGCCGTTTGCCGGTGACAAGATCGACGCCCTTCTTCAGGCGGCCATCGGCCAGGCGTATCCGGATGTCCAACTCTCCCTGTTCAAAATCCGCGAACTCAAGGAAGCCCATTCCTATGTGGGCAAGATCGACAGCCCGATCACGGCAAGCGTGCTGGTCGGCGGCAAACCGCGCAAACTCGAACTGGGAGAGATCATGGGCGACGCCTGCCAGCAACTGCTGCTCAAGATTCTGGACTGCGTGAAGGCGATCATCGCCGAGGCCTCGACCGACAGCGTCGGCGAGTTGATGCAGAACATCATCCTCACCGGCGGCGGCAGCCGCGTCCGCCACCTGGCCCCCGAACTCGAACGCCTCCTCGGCGAGGAAGGTTACGAAAAACCGAGAGTGCTGACCGTCGGCGAGAATTACAAACAGCACGTCGCCGAAGGCGCCGTGGTCGCCGGACGCCAGGCCAAAGAAAGCCAGTGGGTCTCTCTTGCAGGCCGCTAGCCTGCATTTCTCACCACTTTTGGACACCGCGAAGCT
>DAOOQY010000921.1:0-2217 GCA_035389025.1 Verrucomicrobiota bacterium | reverse complement strand
GATCGAGCAGATCGGCGGGAAGGCGCCCGTCTGGCTGCTGCCGTGCCGGCTGCTCCGACGCAAGAACATCGCCGAAGCCCTGTTGCTCACGCGCTGGCTGCGGCCCGAAGCGTGGCTGGCGACAACCGGAGGGGCGAGTTCGGCCGAGGAGGAATCGTATGCCTCGACCCTGAGTGCAGCCGCCTGCCAGCATGGCTGGCGCTTGCGCCTGGGCCTGCTGCAGGGTGACGAAACCCTGAAACCGTCCGTGCCGGAACTGCTCGCCGCCAGCGAAGCCGTCCTGCTCACATCGCTCCAGGAAGGGTTCGGCCTGCCCTATCTCGAAGCGGCGGCGGCCGGGCGCCCGCTCATCGCCCGCCAATTGTCGAACATTGACTCCGACCTAAGAACCTTCGGATTCACATTTCCCCAGAGCTACCGCGAGGTCGAGGTGAATCCGGATCTGTTCGATTGGCGTAGCGAGCGGCAACGCCAAGCCCGGCTCTTCGCCGACTGGAAGCGCCTCATGCCCCGCGCGGCCAGCCGGCTCGCCGGCAAGCCGCCGCTCCTGGCCGCCGGCAGCCGCCCCCGCCCCGTGCCGTTCAGCCGGCTGACCTTGACCGCTCAGATCGAGGTCCTGGCCCGCCCGATCGAGGAATCGTGGGCGCGCTGCGCCCCGCTCAATCCGTTCCTCGAAACATGGCGGACACGCGCCGCCGCCGCGCAATTGCAGATCAGTCCGTGGCCGCAATCCGCGGCACGTTGGCTGGGAGGCGACATCTACGCCGCGCGGTTTTGGAGTCTTGTGCCAACGGGCCTGGCTCGACCCGCCCCCGGCGCAAGCGCGGCGGCGCAGGGGCAATTCCTGCGCAAGAAACTGAAGGCTGAAAACCTCTATCCCCTGCTGTGGAACTCACGCTCCTGAACATCCGCGCCGTCATCTTCGACGTCTACAACACGCTCCTGGATGTCGGCCCCGCCCCGGCGGACGCCGACGATCAATGGCGCCGTCTCTGGCGCGACGTCCTGCGCGCGCAACCGCGCCTGACCCGTGTCGAGTTCTCGATCGAGTGCAACCGGGCGATCGCGCGCTGCCACGAGGCGGCCCGTGCGCGCGGGATTCAATGGCCCGAAGTCCACTGGCCATCGATTGTGGCGGAAGTCACACCCGAGTTGGCCCGGCTTCCCGACCACGCGCGCGCGGAGTTTCTCCTTCGCCAGATTCAGACCGGCCGCACGATCCGGATGACCGCCGAAACCGCCCGCACCCTCGAACGGCTCAAGGCACGCCCGACCCTGCTCGGCATCGCCTCCAATGCCCAGGCCTACACGCTGCGCGAACTCGAGGAGGCGCTGGCCGGGCACGGCCTGGGTCTGGACCTGTTCGAACGCGACCTGAGTTTCTGGTCATTCGAGCATGGTTTCAGCAAACCGGATCCCCATGTCTTCCAGACCCTCACCGCACGCCTCGCCGCCCGCGGCATCGGGCCCCAGCAAACTCTCATGGTGGGTGACCGCGTTGACAACGACATCGCCCCCGCGCGGGCCCACGGCTGGAAAACCTGGCGCCTGACGTCCGAAACACGGTTGGACGACGAGGGCGATTGGGTGGCCCTCACCCGCGTACTCGACACCCCGCCCGTGCACAGGGCGGTCTGACTTCGCATGAAGACTGCTCTGCGGGTTGGGACGCGGTCGCCCCGGTGTTCGCACCGGGGCGCGTGACAGACACGATGCCGCAGGCGGCGAGCCCCCACGCGGCGGCAAGGCCACGCACCCGGAATGACAACCGCTGGCGGCACCAGGAGTCTGGACGCCGCGGCGCCGCCTGCGCTACAAACGCCGGATGAATCGACGCTGTTTCCTGATCGGCCTGGCCAGCGCAGGCGCCGTTGGCTGTCAAAGCACCCGGGACGCCGCCGCGGACAGGGCGCCGACCTTGCGCGTGCTGAGCTACAACGTCCATCACGGCGAGGGTGTGGACGGGCGCCTGGACCTGGAGCGGATCGCCGCGGTGATTCGGACGGCGAAGCCGGATTTGGCGGCGTTGCAGGAGGTCGATCAGAGAGCCCAACGCACGGGCGGAATCGACCAACCCGCCGAATACATTCGATTGACCGGCATGCACGGGTGGTTCGGGGCCGCCATGCCCTTTCAGGGTGGCGCCTACGGGCAGGTGCTCCTGAGCCGCTGGCCGATGCGCACATGCCAGATCGTCCGCTTGCCGGGAAGCCCGGG
>DAOOQY010000920.1:0-2217 GCA_035389025.1 Verrucomicrobiota bacterium | reverse complement strand
TGCCAGAGCCCGGATATGAGACCCCGCGAAGCCTTATGAAATATCCGGGCTAAGGGGTTTCGGTGTCCGCTCTCATCACGCAGCAATTCGAGATAGAAGACCCTCGCAGGGCAAGCCTTGCGAGGGTCTTTCGTTCCCAGTCGAGGGCTGAGGCGTGCTCGAGCGAGTCAACCGCCTCCATCCGCTAACGTGCAAGCCCCACGCGCCTGAGTTTCCGGGCCGGAGGTCGCTCGATGCTCGATCATCGTGGCCGCTTGCACTCGTGAAGACGGCCACGGTCTGACCCAAGGAGTTCAATTCAGTCTTCGCGGATTATGTAGACGCGAGCGCTTATGTACTGTTTTAGTGTCTACACAACTTACTGTACAGCAATGTCTTGCACAACAACAACCAGAGCCACACTCAGCAGATTACGCTGCAAGTGTTAAATAATACTACGTAAGCAGGTTTGACAACTTGCTTCTCCAACGCTATGGGGAGGCGCAGTTCGACATAAACAAGCAAAGACACTGAGCTGAAAAGAGACTCATTCCTCCGTCCAAACCAACCACCTCGTTATGAACACAAAGCTGCTTGCCTTGCCCGTCGCGTTAATCCTACCGATGCTCGGAAACGCCCAGTACGTCATGACCGATACGGCGTATTTCGCGCCCACCACGGTGCCTTTCGGTCCAGAGGTGCTGAGCCTGCGGAAGTTCCCGTTTGATCCTTCTATTCTGAGCAGGGTTACGCTCGAGATCAAAGCAACCCTCGAATGTTACATGACTGCCGAGAACCGCACTCCGTATACACTCAACGCCAGGTCATGGGTCTTGGGAGACGTCGAAGCCGCAGGCCCGATCGCGGGTCTCAATCCGATTGCCAGCTTCGGTTACGTGGTAGTTGGACCGGTCGTGCTGGCGCCAGCAGATTCACAGTATGGCGGTGGACCCGATTGGACGGATTTCGGCGGCCTGTTGTCAGCCACGGAAGCCGGCACTGAATCCACGACGGACCCGGACGATTTTGAACCGTTTCTGGGCAGTGGCACGTTCCCGGTGGAATACTCGGGTTGGGGCGGTTGGGCAGTGTGGGGCGTGTCGAATGGGGAGTTTGTTGTCAAGGACTTCAAGGGATTCGGCGAGGTCACGGTCACCTACGAATACACATGGGACGAGCAGCAATACGGCGGAGGGACCGCCGGCTTCTGGAGCAACAAGAACGGCCTCGCCCTGCTCACGCAAGCCGATTTCAATTACCTCGACTTCCTCTGTTTGGTCGATGGAGCGGGAAATCCGCAGGATTTCGGAACTCTGACAACGGACAGCAAGAGGCTTTTCTCGTCGTGGCTCCGTGCGCGTTCGGCCAGTAACATGGCCTCACAACTGGCCTGCCAGCTTGCCGCGTTCGCCTTGAACGTCCGTCATGGCGTTTACCAACCGACAGACCTGATTCCTGCCCCGGGATGTTCGGACAGCGGCTTTCTCGAAGCCGCCTGGCTCATTGCACTGGCCAATGACGCCCTGTGCGCAGACGGTTACACTCCGAAAGACGATCCGAATCGCGCCGGCCAGGAACTTCTGAAAAACGCGCTTGACAACGCCAATAATGCAGCCTATTAACGCCGTCAAATTCTGAGATAAATATAATGAATATTCGAAAAATACTGGCCGGTGCTGCCGTGGCAGCGCTCCCCCTTGTTGGAAATGCTGCTTCGTTTACATACGAGCAGGCTTTCGACCCTGCCACGGTTCCGTTTGGCCCAACGCCGATCAGTCTTAACCAATTCAATCCCGGTTGGGGCACGCTCTTAGGGGTGACACTCGGGATCGAAGCGACGCTGCAAGCCAACATCAGCGCTGAGAACAATACCAAGAAATCGGTAATAGCGACGGCATGGATCGTTGGGGATGTCGGCGCTTCCGGCCCGTCCGGACTCGCCCCGGTTATTTCCTACGGAAGCATTGTTGGGGGTCCGGTCGGTTTGGCGGCCTCGGATGGAACCCCGGGCAGCGGTCCTGACCGCACGACTTTTGGCAGCCCGCTTTCAGCCACGGACAGCAATTCGGCATCCACAGTCGATCCGGCCGATTTCGGTCCGTTCGTGGGGCTTGGCACCTTCAACGTCAATTACTCAGGAGACGGCGGCTGGGCGGTGTTCGGTATCTCGGATGCCACTGTCACTGTGAGCGACTTTCAAGGTTGGGGCAAGGTCACTGTGACGTACGATTATATGGT
>DAOOQY010000919.1:0-2225 GCA_035389025.1 Verrucomicrobiota bacterium | reverse complement strand
TCGTTAAGTCCCTATTCTCCAATCACCCCCTCCCAGCTCAGAACCGCCCTGGCGCGTCGCTGACCATCCTCATTTGCCGGCGTCAGGCGTCTTATGGGATCTCGATTCTTTGAGTGGTTTCAGTTCGGTGTCCTCGCGGGGTTGGGATTAGTCGGGCTGACGCAGGCGATTGGCCTCCGTTCGCAGGGCGTCTCCGTCATCGTCGCCGATCGGCAGCGAACGCCAGGGCAGATGATGTTGGATGGGTTAGCCTTTATCTGTTTGCTCGTCTGGGCTTACGAAATCGTCGCGTATGGCTGGCGATTCGACTTCCACGTCGGGCCGATGGGATTGCATCAAGTCTTGCTGAAAAGCACCAGTGTAAAGACGCTGGGAGCGGTTGTTGATTCGCTCGCAGTCTTGCTCTACGGCACCGCGGTGCGCCGCCTTGGGCAGTCGTGGCGATTGGGCATTGACCGAACCACCGCTGGTCCTTTGGTTACGGAGGGCATCTACCGCTGGACACGCCATCCCATCTACGTCGCGTTTGACTTGTTGTTTGCGGGGGCATTTCTAGTGCTCGGTCGCCTCATCTTCCTGGTGCTTGTATTGCTCTGGATTCCGTTGCTGCACGCGTACATGCAGCGAGAGGAGCGCTTTCTTTCTGACCTTTACGGTGACTCATATCGCGACTACTGCGACCGCGCCGGGCGGTACTTCTCTTGGCACAGACATGACGGGGAGCCAAACAGCGGCTAACCAGACGCGCCAGCCCGGGCAAGCAGACCCCGTTGCGCAACGGGTAGATGCGATACATCGACACACTGTCCGCACCCGCGGCGGCTGGTTGGCCTGACTCCATGGACTGCAGGGAATCCGCCGCCGCCGGGGCAGGGCACACCAGCCTCAAGCCGCAGCCAAAGAGGATGGCCCTCGCACGCCACGAAACCGGCTTCCTGGAGAGCCACCGGCTCCTTTTTGAACTGCTCAGTGCACATGAACCGTTCTCCCTCACCCGGCTGCGCCACCCTCTCCCATCGGACCTGCCTGCCGCGCTTCGCTTGGCGCAGGCAGGTGGGAGAGGGACGGGGTGAGGGGTCCGGTTCATGGCCAGCCGTCTGTTCCTGTTTGAACCGCCCAGGGGCCGTGGACCGACTTGGTGCGGTAACGCCGGCCTTCCAGCCGGCGAGTTGGCCGACTGGAAAGTCGGCGGTACGCGCAGGTTCATGGGAGAATTGACACCAAAAGCCGGCCTGCCGTGCGATCAGGAAAAGGGTTGACGCAGGCTCGGCCCCAGGCACCCATCACTTCCGCTATGGTTCACCAAGAACAAATCGGCTTCGAGACGAAAGGCCACCAACACATGACCGATCTTACCGATCAGGTCGCGACGATTGTCGGGCGTTCACGGGTCAAAACCGGCATCGTCCAGGTGTTCTGCGTCGGGAGCACCGCGGCGGTCGGCGCGATCGAGTTCGAGCCGGGTCTCGCGCGCGACCTGCCCGAAATGCTCGACCGGCTCATCCCGCCGAGCCGCGAGTACGGTCACGAACAGGCTTGGCATGACGGCAATGGCCATTCGCATCTGCAGGCCACGCTCTTGGGGCCGTCGCTCTCCGTACCGGTGGCCGAGGGCAAGCCGGTGTTGGGCACCTGGCAGCAGATCATCCACCTCGAGTGTGACGTCCGCCCGCGACGACGGACCGTGGTGGTCACGGTCATGGGAGAGTAGGGGGAAGTGGAGAGTGGAGAGTGCGGAGTGCAGGGTGGGGATCGCATGTGGATGCGTGGCAGCGCTTGGCGCCGTCGGTGGGAAGGGACTGGATTTCGCTGGTCTTGTAGCGAGAACAGGAGCATAAGCCTCGTTATTCTACGAAGAGCGAAACCCAATCCGGGCTAGCGGGCAGCCCCTGACCGTCCTGCCGGCTTACATAAACGGGAATCAGTATCATGATTACACTGCGAAACTGCGTTGGTGGACTCACGACGCTCTTGGCGGGCCTGGTCTGGTTCGGCGGCGCGGCGAGCGGTCGCGCGGCCGACAATCCCGGGGCTCAGATTATCAACATCGATTTCAATGGCGCCCAGAACAACGAGGGGCCGCGCGGCCCTGGGCCAACGTACGTCGGGCTGGGGGCGGCGGGCGGAGGCAGCGTCTGGAATGGCATCCTGGTGGATTCGCGGCTTCCGGACGGGCTGGACGATCACAACCTCACCGTCAGCGGTGAGAACCTGACCGACTCGCT
>DAOOQY010000918.1:0-2244 GCA_035389025.1 Verrucomicrobiota bacterium | reverse complement strand
CCAGCGGCCATCGACCATCAACTATCGACCCTCAGCCGACCTGCGCGGTTGGGAATGGCAGTATCTCTGGATGAAATCCCGCGGCCAGGGAGATTCTCTGCTGTGCACACGCCCCAAACAAGTGAGCAGCCTGGCATTCAGCGCCGACGGCCAGCGCCTCGTTGTCCACGAACGACAAGGCGTCACCCTGGTCTATGACCTCTCGACCCGACAGCCCGTCCCAGGCCTGATCCTGACAAACCGCAGTTGGCGCATCGGCTTCTGCCCGGTTTCGAATCGCGTGGCCTGCCAAATCTCGCCCGAGCCGTGGCAGGATGGCGAGGTCCGCCTGTGGGATATCGAAAGCAATGCCATTGCCTTTCGCCACAACTACCGGCACGACGAATTCGCCTCGTTCGCCTTCTCTCCCGACGGACAGCGCTTGGCCGGATTCGCGTACGTCCGCGGTGTCTGCCTGTGGGACCTCGCCAACGGAGGAGCAATGACCGCCATCCCCGGCGAACCGGCTGTGGGAACCATCTGGACCGGGGCGGTTGCGTTCGATCCAACCGGCCAGGTGCTCGCCGTCGGCCATCGCACGAACGGCGTCGTGCGCCTTCACCGCGTCTCAGACGGACACGTCGAAGCGGAGTTCCGCCTGCCTGCCGACCCGGTTCTTGCGCTCGCGTTTTCGCCCGACGGACGCTGGCTGGCTGCGTCGGCATTGGCCACCAACGCGGTGGTCAAGGTTTGGCCGCTGCCCTCCGGCCAACCGATCGAACTGACCGGGCAGAGAGAAACACCCTGGACGCTCGCCTTCGACCCGCGGAGCGAAGTGTTGGCCACTGGCGATGGCCAGCTCATACGCCTCTGGAACCTCCAGCATCGCCGTCCAATCACCACGCTGGTCGGTCACCGCCTGGGCGTCACGGCCCTGGCTTTCTCGCCTGACGGACGCCAACTCGCCAGCGGGTCCAACGCCAGCGGCGCCGAGGACGCCGAGGTGTGGCTGTGGGACGTCGCCAAGTTGGCGCGTCCGCCGCAGCCTGACTGTCAAACCCTCACCAACATCGGGCTTGTGGCCTTCGAACGCGACGCGCGCTCATTCCTCGCCCTGGCGGACGGAACGGTGACCCGTTTCGACCTGGTCACTCACGAACTCATCGAACCGCTGCCCCAGTATGGCACCAACAACTCGAGCCTGAGCGTGTCCAAAAACGGACGCTGGCTCGCGCACGCGGAGACCAATGGCATGGTTCACGTGTGGGACCGGGACGTGCATCGCAAGCTGTCCTCGCTCCGCCCTTACGCGGAAACCCATCCGGAGGTAGGCACCATGCGCATCCTGGCTCAAGGACGCCTGCTGCTGTCGCGCCCCAATAACATTGTTCAACACCCCATGAACCTCTGGGACACGCGCACTGGCCAGCAGCCCGAGCCGTGGCGTTCGATCAACGCAGAGACGCGAGGCGGCTGCATCACGGCCGATGACACGATGGACGGACGCCTGCTCGCGACTGGCCACTTCGACGGGCGCATCGTCCTGTGGGATGCCAATTCGAGAGACCTGTTGGCGTCGTTCGACGCCCACCGCGAGTTGGTCATGGATGTCGCTTTCTCGCCCGATGGCCGATGGCTCGCCTCAGCCGGTTGGGATGGCGCCCTGCGGCTCTGGGATGTCCGCCAGCGCGCCGCCGCCGGACAGTTCGGCCGGACCGAGGCGCCGGCCTTCGGCATCACGTTCTCGCCCGATGGACGCCGCGTCGCCAGCGGCGGCCTCACGGGACCTCTCTCCGTCAGCATCTGGGATGTCGCCACCCGACAGCACCTCACCGATCTGGTTGGCCCGGGCTTTTACTTCTTCGCTCCGCGCTTCTCCCCCGACGGACAAACCCTCGCCGCGTGGAAGTACAACGAGGACGTGACGTGCTTCTGGCGCGTGCTGGCGTTCGAAGACATCGACAGCCAGGAGTGAGTTCGGAGTTCGGAGTGTTTGCTCATGAACCAACGTTCAACGTGAAGACGCAAACCAGGACCAGTGCTGCGTTGATCCCCTGGTCCTCTTTGCGTCATCGCGCCTTTGCGCCTCTGCGTTCCTTCGGGCTCGACTCCAGACATCCTGGCATCCCGCCCTGGTTGAGCGTTGAACGTTGAACGTTGAGCGTTGGACGTTTGCTTCTCCTCCCCGTCTCGGCTCCGCCCCCTCCCACTTTCCCCAACTTTTCCTGTTACCTCTCAGCCGTACCGGCGTAGGCGTAAGTAAGG
>DAOOQY010000917.1:0-2246 GCA_035389025.1 Verrucomicrobiota bacterium | reverse complement strand
AGCGTTTCGAAATCTCGCGGGTCCAGCGACACTCTGTTGCCCGGTTGCCTCCCTCGACTCGGGCGCGGTTTTGCTTTTCTAACCCGCATAGCAATCATCCTGCGAGGTCTGACCGCCCTGGGCACCGATGGGGTGTGAAAGATGCGGGTTAGCGGGCCTTGTCCGCGATAACCATCAGTTCAAAGTGCTCGGGTGTGGGCGGGCATTTCCGAAAGTCGCCCACGGTGCATCCGAACACCGACGCGTTCCGCATGCCCAGCGTGTGCATGTACCACATGAGCTCCGAGGGGAGGTAATGGCGCTCGTCGGTGTCGAGCCGGCGGGTCACGCCATCATCGTCCGTGAAATCCACCTGCGATCGCATCCGGAGCGTGCTCAGGTCGAATACCGTGTCCAACGTCTGCACCCCGCTGGGAGCGGCGTTGACGAAGTCCTTGACGGATCGCGCCAGGGGGAACAGGCCGTTGAGACACGTGAACATGAACTTGCCGCCGGGCCGGAGCGCCCGGACCGCATTTTCGAGGATGGCGAAGTTCATGGCATCCGTCTCCATGAGTGAGAAACCGCCTTCGCAGAGCATGAGGGTCAGATCGAATGCCGCCAGAAAATGCGTAGTCCGCGCGTCGCGCTGTTCGAAGACCGGTTTCACGCCCGCGGCGAGGGCTTTCTCCCGCGCGCGGGCGAGCTGGTTGGCCGACAGGTCAATGCCCGTGACCTGATACCCGCGCCGGGCCAGTTCGATGGCATGGCGTCCGGTGCCGCATCCGATGTCGAGGATGCGCACGGTCTTGTCGGCGCCGATCTCCGTCTCGATGAAGTCGACTTCCTGTTGTGTGCCCTGCGTGAAACATTCCCGGTCGTAGGTCCGGGCGTAGTTCGAGAACAGTTCTTCGTACCAGGGTTTCATAGGCTCAGCCCGCGTGCTTCATGGCATTATCGCGTTGAGGCGTCTCAGCCCTCATCCCTGACCACGACCGTCTGGTTCAGGCGCGGTGCGGTGGGAGGCCATACGAGACCTCGCGAGGAGGAAATGTAGTACTCGAAGTCTCGTTGCGCGGGCGGCAGTGGCACTTCGAAGACCGCGCGGCCGCGCGGAAGGGCTGGGATGCTCTGCCAGGAGCCCTCCCCCAACGGACGCGAGTGAGCGGTAAGAGAATCCGAAGGCTGCCGGCCGAGTGCAATGATCCGGAGCGTGAGCACCTCGCCCTTGGTCGCCGTGGTCCGGATGGTCGGAACGATCAGCCTCGCCGGGCCGGTGTAGTCCTGTGAGGGCGCGCTCTCGGCGGGCAAGTCCTTGCCGAGGGCCTGGCTCAAAGCCGCGTCGTGCGCGTCGAGAAAGTGCGATTCCCGGCGCGTGTGTTGTTCGAGATTCGCGATGGTGCCCAATTCGCCGGGCGTACTGACGATGGCGGTCTGGAGGGACAACAGACGGCTCCACACCCGCGCCAGCTCGATGCGGTGGTCGAGGGCCTGGTCGTATTGCTTTGCAGCCATGGCCTTGTCCAGTTGGCCGCGAACGCAACAGGCCTCGGCCATGACGGCTGCCGCCCGCCAGGTGTTGAGCCAGTAGTCAAACCGCTCTTGGTTGCCCGGTCCTTGCACCCGCGGGCGCAACGCGGCGAATTCATCCACAAACGCGTAGTGCGAGATCACCTCGTCCCATGGGGCGGTGTTCGAAACGAGGTTGCCCGGGCCATTCTTCCAGTCGCTGGCTTGTGGCATGTGAACGCCGTCGATCCCGGCCATGAGCTTGCCGGCGGATTCCGCAACCGAGTCCCCAAAATGCGCACGGGCGAAATCAAGGTAGAACTCGTCGACCGGCATCGCTCGATCGCGCGGTAACGGGGGCGGTGTGCCTCCGCTGACCTTGTCGGCGCCGGAGTTCGCCGGCACCCAGGACTGATCCCAGGCCGCGGACGCGAGCCCGGCCACGTTTGGCGCGAGGGCCTTGGTGCGCCAGTGGATGCCCAGCAGCCCCGTGCAGCCATAGCGGCGCGCGTCCACGGCGTCATGACGCATCCGTGCCACCCACGGCTGCGGGCCGACCATGTTCGGGTCATTCTCCATCCACGGGATCGCCCATTTCGGGCGCCCTGTGATGTTGGCGAAGGCAGGTTCGACGCCCTCATGCCCGACCTGTCGGTTGATGCAGCTCATGGGGGAAGACTTGGGGAGGAACTCGTCGAGCGCGGCCCGGTTGTGGGCGGGGCCGAGCACCCAGCCGGACGTGGCCAATGTGAAGGGAT
>DAOOQY010000916.1:0-2248 GCA_035389025.1 Verrucomicrobiota bacterium | reverse complement strand
CGGAATTCGCGCTGGATCGTGTGCGAAACGAAGCGGCGCGCGCTGGCCACACCCGGCACCCCGCGCACGCGGTCTTCGAGAATGGCGGGCACGCGTGAAATCTCGGCAAAGGGGCCGCGCGTGCTGCCTTGCACCACCCAGAAATCGGCCCCGATCCTCTCGACCAGCAGTGTGGCTTCGCGGATCAACCCCCTGTAGATGCCGCCCATCCCCATCACGATCATCAGCAGCAGGCCAACACCCACTGTTGTGAGGGCGAACCGCCCGAAGTTGTGGCGAATGTCTTTGGTGGCGAGGTTCACCGGGATGACAGGATTCCAAGCGCCGAGAGCAAACGCCTCACGGCGCGGCTTGCGGTTGGGTCGGTCCGCTGGTGCGGACGCGCTGGCCGGGGCGTAGTTGCATCTTGGCATCGCACGGGGCGACCACCTGTTCGCCCTCCGACAGACCTTGCGCGATCTCGATCTGCGCCTGGCCGCGCAGACCGGGGGTGACATCCCGCCAAACCGCGGCGCCGCGCTCGTTCACGAACACCCCGGACCGGTTGTTGCGCCACTGGAGAAACTGAGGCGGCACCGCCAACACTCCGCTCTCGCGCCCGGTTTCGATGAACACCTCGACACGCTGCCCCACCGCCCAGATTTTCGGAAGCCGCTTCACACGCACATCGACAACGAATTCCCGCGTCTCGCGGTCGGCCTCGAGGCCCAGACGCGCCACTTCGCCGGGGTAAGATTGGGCGGGTTCGGATCGGAACACCACCCGGGCCGGCTGTCCGGGGGCGAGGCCGGCCATCGCGGTTTCATCCACCCAGGCCGAAACCCAGATTTCGTTGGTCGAGATCACTTGCATCAGAGAACCGCCGGGGACGATGACGCCGCCGGGATCGCGGTCGCGCCGGACAACCAGGCCGTTGTAGGGGCTGACAATGCGGGTGTAGGTGAGGAGTTCCCTCTGGTGAGCGATCTGCTTCTCGGCGGTCTGCACCTGGCTGTCCGCCTCGACAATCGCGGCCTGCGAGCGGCGCAGATCGGCATTGGCCACATTCAGCAACCCGATCGCCTTGTCGAAGTCCGCCTGGGAACTGATCCGGTTCGTAAGCAATCCGGCGATTCGCTGGTGTTCGAGTTGCGCCTGGTGCACAACCGCCTGCGCGCGCGCTTCGTCGGCCCGCACGCGCTGGGCGGATGCCCCGGCGGCGGCCAGGGCAGATTCGGCGACGTCGACCTGCAGCTTCAATTCCTCGTCCTCGAGCCGGGCCAGCAATTGGCCCGCCTCGACGGGGTCATTCTGATCAACGAGGACTTCGGAGAGAATCCCCTGGATGCGCGGACTGATGATTGTCTTCACCCTCGCTTCGAGTGTGCCTGTGCCCATCACTTCCGCAACGATCGGACCGGCCTTGACCTCGTGGGCAAGAACCGGAACTCGTGCAAACTTGACTCGAGCGACAATAAAGATAATGACCGCAACCAGCACCAACCACTTGGAGGTCGTGCGAAGAAACGGTCCGATTCGGCTACGACTCATGTCAAACGGCATCGAGCCGCGAATGCACGCACAGTTACAAAGTATTTGTGGGGATAGCAACTCGACGGAGCGACATCAATGATGCAGCGCCGGGTCAGGGAATCCGGTCCAGTGTGCCTGCTCGTGCACAGGAGCATGCAGGAGTGGGGACGTCCTCGTCCCCGGCGGATGATCTCTCTACTGCGGACGCAGCATTTCGATCAGATCGGAGGGGCGCGTGAGGCCGTTTTCGTTGGCGACTTCCCGCAGTGTCTGGTTCGGAGAGGCCTGGATGCCCTTGGCCTTCAGAAGGTCGATCCCTTTCTCAATGTCGATCTGCTGCTCGGCACAGTATTGTTCGATCGTCACACAACAAGGGGTCACATCTTCATATTTGACAATTGCCCGCGCGACGCAGCCGATTTCGCCGCCCAACGACACCAATTCTTGGATTCTCAGCGACGTTCTTGACCCTGCGAAGCCGCCGCATTCCCTCAAATCGCCGGAGCTGTCGCAAGATCGATTTCGGGCAAAATGTCAAATATGAAGATGTGACCCCAAGAGCCCGACCAGCACCTCCTGATTCTGCCCGGAGGCGCGCCGGACCTGGAAGCCGGCCCTTCGCAGGCGGGCGTGAAAGTGGGTGAATCGGCTGGCCGGATGCGGATGGCGCCTTCCCTCGGCACGGTGGATGGCGTCCATGGCGCGGAAGCCGCTGGGCGAGAAATCGGCGAGCACC
>DAOOQY010000915.1:0-2251 GCA_035389025.1 Verrucomicrobiota bacterium | reverse complement strand
GGAAGGGGCCGAGGCCTCGTCACACCTGGTGCGGCTCTGGGCCAAGGACGAAATCAGGCGATTGGCGGCGTCGCGGATGACTGAGGAAGCAGTCGGGTTGGCTGGGCGGTACCAATGGGTTACGCCCGTCAGTGGCGCCGTTGTGCTCGAAACGGCGCAGCAGTACCGATCGAGTGAGCTCGAGCCGGTGCCGCCGTCCACTGTGCCGTCGATTCCGGAACCGTCGACCTGGGCTCTGCTCGCTCTGGGCACGGGATTCCTGCTGTTTGCGCGCAGGCGCCCTGCGTCAGTGGCCAGTTCCTGACGTCGAAGAACACGGTTCCAGGTTCCAGTGAGAGCGTCAGGCCCGCTGAGTTTCGATGCAGGGCGGAGCTTCGGATCAGGCGATACGGTGACCCAATGATGCGGTGTGTTGTCCACGGATGGGCGCGGCGTGAGCCAAATGGGACCAATGGGTTGCCACAAGGGCACGGGCTGTGTGTTCAGTTCTCCAGCCATCATCCATCGCCCATCAACTCTCTTTGGGCTTGAGCTGGGGGAAGAGGATCACGTCCCGGATGCTTTCCTGGCCCAGAAGCATCATGCAGAGCCGGTCGATGCCCAGGCCCATGCCTCCGGCCGGCGGCATGCCGTGTTCGAGTGCCACAAGGAAATCCTCATCGAGTTTCTGTTGTTCGCCGCCCGCCTGGTGTTCGAGCCGCTCGCGCTGTTCGATCGGGTCGTTCTGCTCGGTGTACGCCGGCGCGATTTCCTGGCCGTTGATGCAGCACTCGAACACCTCGACCGTCGTCGGATCCTCGGGCGAAAGCTTGGCGAGCGGTATCAACTCCTTCGGCGCGTGGGTGACGAAGGTGGGATTGATAAGCGTCGGCTCGATGAGTTTCTCGAAGACAGCCTGGGTCACTTCGAAATCCTCGTATTCCGTCGCGATTTCGGCGCCCAACTCGATGGCTCGTGCCCGGCGCCGATCGGTGGCGAGGTCGAACCAATCTGTTCCGGCGCGTTCGCGGACGATGTCCTTGTACCGGACCCGGCGCCAGGGAGGGGTGAGATCGATGGTCCTGGTGATGTCGCCCGCGGATGTCTTGTGCTCGATGCGCAGGGTTCCGAGGACATTCTGGGCGACGTGGCAAACGAGTCCTTGAACCAGGTCCATCATCGACTCGTAGTCGCCGAAGGCCTGGTAGGCTTCGAGCATGGTGAACTCGGGGTTGTGTTTGCGGGAGAGTCCTTCGTTGCGGAAGTTGCGTCCGATCTCGAAAACGCGGTCGATTCCGCCCACAAGCAGGCGTTTGAGATAGAGTTCGATGGCGATGCGCAGATAGAAATCGCAACCCAGCGCGTTGTGATGGGTTTTGAAAGGCCTGGCGGCCGCGCCGCCGGGAATCGCCTGCATCATGGGCGTCTCCACCTCCACAAAGCCGCGTCCGTGCAGGAACTCGCGAATCTCTCTGAGAATCCGGCTGCGGAGCAGAAAGACGCGTTGCACCTCGTCGTTCGACATCAAATCGAGGTAACGCTGGCGGTAGCGAATCTCCGTGTCTTCGAGGCCGTGCCATTTGGCGGGAGGCGGGCGGAGCGCCTTGGCGAGGATGGTGAACGACTCGACCCGCACGCTCGGCTCGCCGGTCTTTGTGCGAAACATCGTGCCGGTCACCCCGAGAAAATCAGCCAGATCGAGGTGTCTGAAGATGGCGTATTGCGCCTCGCCCAGCACCTGTTTCTGGGCGTAGACCTGGATGCGTCCGCTCTGGTCTTTGAGATCGAGGAACTGGCTTTTCCCCATGTCGCGATGGGACGTGATGCGGCCGGCAACGGCGACGCGCGCGCCTTCGGCCAGTTGGCCGCACTCGAACCGCGCGCGCGTCTCGCCGCATCCGGCCGAGGGGACGAATTTGTTCCGGAACGGATCGAGGCCCTGGGCCCGCAAAGCGGCCAGTTTCGTCCGACGCTGCTCGATCAATGTGTTGGTGTCTTCCATAGCGATTCCCCGTTGGCTCGATGTCAACGCCCCATTCGAGAAAAGAACGCCCGCGCGGCGGCACAGGTCGCCTCGCTCAGTTCTTCGAGACTGATGCCCTTGACCGCGGCCGCGGTTGCGGCAACCTCGCGGACGTACGCCGGCTCGCAACGCTTGCCGCGATACGGTTCGGGGGCCAGATAGGGCGCGTCTGTTTCGAGCATGAAGTGTTGAAGGGGCGTGGCGGCGCACGCCTCCCGGACTGTTCCTGAGTTCTTGAACGTCAGAATG
>DAOOQY010000914.1:0-2251 GCA_035389025.1 Verrucomicrobiota bacterium | reverse complement strand
TCCAGCGGCTCAAGCCGCCTCCCAGCCTACCCCCGAAAAATCGCAGATGCGCACTTCGCAGGCATCGCGCGTTGGATTGGCCCAGGTTTGGGCTTGCCCCGGATTTGGCCCAAGCCCATGTTCGGGGGCGCGCATCCATGTCCAACTTGCCATGAATCCGAAATCCTCTCCTTCGTCGAGCCTCATTCCCACGCTCGCGTCGTTGTCCGCCGGCTTGCTGCTCGCGTTCCCTATGGACGCGCACGGGGCGCCGCTGCGCATCATCTGTTTCGGGGCGCACCCGGACGACTGCGAGATCCAGGCCGGGGGTGTTGCGGCGCGTTGGGCTGCACAGGGGCATCAGGTCAAGCTCGTCTCCGTAACCAACGGCGATATCGGCCACTGGCGCGACGCGGGCGCTCCTCTGGCGCGTCGGCGCACGGCGGAGGTCGAGGCCGCCGCCAAGACGCTGGGCGTCACGGCACAGGTGCTCGACATCCATGACGGCGAACTGCTGCCCACTCTCGATAACCGCCGCCTGATCGTGCGACTGATTCGCGACTGGAAAGCCGACATCGTGATCGGCCCCCGTCCAAACGACTACCACCCGGACCACCGTTACACGGGTATCCTGGTCCAGGACGCCGCCTATATGGTGACCGTGCCGTTCTTCTGTCCGGACACGCCCCACCTTGTCAGCAACCCTGTGTTCCTCTATTTCCCCGACTCATTCCAGAAGCCCAATCCGTTCACCGCGGACATCGTCGTGGCCATCGACGAGGTCATCGAGAAGAAGCTCGATGCGCTCACACAGCTCGTGTCGCAGTTCCAGGAAGGGGGAGCCAATGGAGGCCCCGATCTGATGCCGTCGGACCCTGCGAAGCAGGCCGAGCGGACGGCGCAAGTGCGCGAGTCTTTTCGAAACCGACAGAAGCGGTTGACGGAGCGGTTCCGAAGCCAACTGGCCGACTGGTACGGTGCGGGCGCGGAGCGAATCCAATACTCGGAAGCCTTCGAGATTTGCGAGTATGGCCGGCGACCGGGCAAGGCGGAACTGAAGGCCCTATTCCCCTTCTTTGAACAGTAGAAGCGAAGCGGCCCGTGCCGCTGTTCACACATGGTTTCTTGTTTGCTGGCGCGTATGCTGCGGACCCCTCAGCAAGTGCCGCGACGGGCTGTGCCGGGGCCGGGCATTGAGTCCCGGAAGCAAGCCCATCGCACCATGCACCTTGCGTCGTCGGCTCTTGCCTCTTGCGCCGCGGCTCTCCTCCTAACTGCGGCTTCAATCCATCTCGAAGTTGCAGCGGCCGCGGATTCGCCTGCGCCGCGCCAGGCCTTCGAGCCTCGGGCCGCCACACGACTGGAGTTCGGCGGGTTCGTCGGGGAGCGGATCGAGGCGACGGTTGACCAATGGCTGCTGCGCGCCCCTGGCGCAAACCCCGGCATGCTCGAGATGTTCCGGCTGCGCGATCGCGAGCCTGCGCCGCAAATCGTGCCTTGGGCGGGCGAATTCGTCGGCAAGTACCTCATTTCGGCCATCCAGACGCTCCCCTTGAGCGATCGAGCGAGTCTGCGCGCCCTCGCGTCGGACGTCGTCGCCCAACTGATCGCCACCCAGGCCGACGACGGCTATCTCGGACCGTTCCGCAAGCCCGAGCGTCTGCGCGGGCACTGGGATCTCTGGGGCCATTACCACGCCTTGCTTGCGCTGCTCATGTGGCACGAGGCCACGGGCGATCCCGCCGCGCTCGCGTCCGCCCGTCGCGCCGCCGATCTTGTCTGCGCGACCTATCTCGACACGGGCCATCGGCTCCTCGACGCGGGCTCCGACGAGATGAACCTGGCCATACTCCACGGCCTCGGCTGGCTGCATCGCGTCACGGGCGAAGACCGCTACCGCCGCATGATGTCCGAGATCGAGAAGGACTGGGAACGCGCCGGCGATTATTTGCGCACGGGACTCGACGGGCTCGAGTTCTGGCAATCCCCGCGTCCGCGCTGGGAAAGCCTGCACGATCTCCAGGGACTGGTCGAACTTTACCGTATCACGGCCGATGCCCGTTACCGGGAGGCCTTCGAGCATCATTGGCGCAGCATCGCGCGTTGGGACGCCCGCAACACGGGCGGTTTCTCGTCCGGCGAACAGGCCACCGGCAACCCCTACGCTCCGACCCCTATCGAGACCTGTTGCACCATTGCCTGGATGGCGCTCTCAATCGATATGCTCGCGCTTACAGGGGACCCGCGCGTGGCCGATGCGCTCGAACTCGCC
>DAOOQY010000913.1:0-2259 GCA_035389025.1 Verrucomicrobiota bacterium | reverse complement strand
AGACGACCCGCCGCACCCGGGCGTGCACCAGTGCCCCAGCACACATCGGGCAGGGCTCCTTGGTGACGTACAGCGTGCAGTCCGTCAGCCGCCAGTCGCTCACCGCCGCCTGCGCCTGCGTCACCGCCAGCATCTCCGCATGTGCCGTCGCATCCTTGAGCAGTTCGACCTGGTTGAAAGCCCGCGCAATAATCCGGCCTCCCCGCACCACAACCGCGCCCACGGGCACCTCCCCCGCCGCGTAGGCGCGCCGGGCTTGACGCAAAGCCTCCCCCATGAAGTGCGCGTCGCTTTCGAGATCAATGACTGGCTCGGAGTTCATCTCAGGTCCTGGCCCGCAGATACCACACCCCGATGGTGCACAGGGCGCTCAGACTTCGCAAGAGGACTGCTATGCGGGCAGCGATTCCTCGATTGTCCAGGCGTCACGATCATCGGCGCCCGTGCGGCAATGCGCGGCAAAGAACCCGCCCCGGTGCCCCCAGAACAACGGCCAGATTTGCTCGCGATCCGTTCGCGGCAGTTCCAATTGGGCCAACTCGGATCGCGGGTAGAATTGAAAGCGGCCCTCGCGGATTGGCGCCGGCAGCGCCCGTAACCGGGGTTTCACCTCGAACAGAAACATCAACCAATGCGCCTGCCCCTGGTATCCGCACTCGCTGACCACACCTGTCAGATGCAAATCTGAGGGCCTGATCGACAGCCCCAACTCCTCGAACGCCTCCCGGCAGGCGCACGCATACGGAGACTCGCCCATGCCGGTCTCGAGCTTGCCGCCGCACGGACTCCACTGGCCGCGGTTCGGTTCCTGGGCCCGTTCGATCAGCAAGACGCGATCCTCGACATCGAAACAGTAGAGCAGCGTCGAAATCCTGTACGGCAATCCCATGCCCCAATTCAAGCAGGTCGGCCCCCCAGCGTAAACAGCCCAAAGCGCCGGCATCCAGGAACCACGGATTGCGCACGGACCCAATGGAGGAGCCACGGGGATCGGCTCATTTCCCCGTCATCCGGTACAGGGTGTCGACACCCCCGCTCTCGTTCGCACGATCGAGTTCAGCACAGCGGACGGCCATCCACCGCGCCACGGGATCGTCTGGATGCGATCCGAGAATCGCCTGGTAAGCCTCCCGCGCCCGGACGAAGTCCCGCGCCTCGAATAGCGCAAAGGCCGACGCGGTCGCGTCCGCCAGGTCGCGCTGATGCGGGCTCACTTCCCCCGCCAGCCCCCTCAGCTCATGGACCAACACCCCGCGCATCTTGCCCTTGACCACCACCCGGCTGATCGGACGCGTCAGGACGGCGGGGGCGGCGGACTCGAGGGTGCCCTCGCTGATGAGGATGCACGTGCCGAAATGCTTGTTGAGGCCCTCCATGCGGCTGGCGAGATTCACCGCATCGCCGATGAGCGTGTAATTCATCCGGTTCTCGCTGCCGATATTGCCGACGACCACCCCGCCCGTGTGCAACCCGAGACGGGTGCGCCATCGCGGTTTGCCCTCAGCCTGCCATTGCCGCGCCAACCCCTCGAGTCGTTCCTGGAGACGCCAGGCCGCCCGGCAGGCGTCGACCGCGTGTTGGGGATTGGGCCGCGGCGCGCCCCAGAAGGCCATGACGCCGTCCCCGATGTACTTGTCCACGGTGCCCCGATGGGCATGGATCACCTCGTTGACGACCGAGAGGTACTGGCCCATCTGCTCGACCAGGGCCTGGGGCGTCAGGTCTCGGAAATCGACGTGAGTTCCCCAATGTCCGAAAACAGGATGGTGAGCACCTCGTGCTGCCCGCCCAACCGCGCTTCGCGTCCGGTCGCGATCAACTCGTGGACGAGATCCGCCGGAACGTATTTGCGGAAGGACCGGAGGCTGGCCTTCATTTCGGACATTGATTGCTGCAGTTGGTGGACCTCGCGAATCGAGCTGGGAGCCGGGCGCCCGGATTCGAAATCGAGGCGCCCCACCCTCTCGGCTTCCCCGCTCAGCTCCTGAAGCGGACGCGCCATCCGCCGTGCAAACCAAACCGACGCCGTCAGGGCCAGCACCAGACAGCCCAGCGAGGCCGCCAAACTCCAGATCGCGTTGCGCGCGATGTCGCCCGTGATTGCCTTGCGAGGCACCATCATGGCAATCACCCAGGGCGGCTTGCGCGGGTCTTCGAGACTCCGGAACCCGCCCAAATACCAATCGCCATCCACCCGGAATCGGCGTCCGTATTCCGCCGATCCCAAGTGTCCGAGGTCCTCGGCCAGGGCACTCAGGT
>DAOOQY010000912.1:0-2262 GCA_035389025.1 Verrucomicrobiota bacterium | reverse complement strand
AGCACAACGCCTTCGCGAGGTGTGATGGCAGCGGAACCACTCTCAGAGAAGCTCCTGAGAATCTGAAGGCCGCTTCCGTCCTTCTGCATGCGAGTGACTGTGCCATGATCGAACGCGCCGCCGAGTGCAGTCGTGTAGTACAGTTCCCCATCCGACCCCTCAACAAGCGCTGTGATGCCTGTGCCTGGGCTTCCAGGACTCGCTCCGAAGTCCTGGACGATGGTGAACTCCGAACCGTCCTCCTTCAACCGCGCCACCGTGCCTTTCTGGTTTGCTCCGTCAGACGACGCAACCACGTAGAGCATTCCATCGCTGGTCTGGCATACCCCGGCAAGAACCCCCGCTCCCTCGCTGCTAGGAACGAAGGAGTGCAGAATAGTAAAGCCAGTGCCGTCGGGGTTGACTGCGTACACAGCGCCTCCATCGCTCGCCCCTCTCTCACCCAACGTGCCATAGAGCCGTCCGTCCCGTCCCTCGATCACGCCGGCGAGAGGCGCCTGGCCTTCCGTTGCGGGAACGAAGCTCTTCAGAACCTCATAACCGAAGCTGAACTTCGTGATCCGAAACAGGGTGCCTGCATCCTTCGTACCGCCGTAACGCGTTGTCCCGTAGAGCATTCCATCCGATCCTTCAATCAGGAAGCATCGAGGCCCCCGCGCGTCCGCAGGGCTGTCACCCAGTTCACGTAGAACCGTGAACTCACTCCCGTCGGTATTGACGCTGAATATCGTTCCCCCGTCGTAGGCACCCCCTGAAAAGGTCGCGCCGTAGAGCACTCCGTTGCTGGCCCGCACGAGTCCGCCAGCGGGCTCGCGGCCCTCCGAACCATCCGCGGCCAATTCCTTGAGGACGGCGAAATCCGAGCCGTCGGGATTGATCTTGAAAACAACACCGTTGGTGCTGGATCCTCCACCGGCTGCCGAGCCATAGAGAACGCCCGACTCGTCTTGGGCCAACCCGCCAATCGGTTGACTGCCATCAGATCCACTGAAGTCATGAAGAACCACAAAACCCGAACCGTCTCTTTCAACTCTGTAGAGAGTGCCGGCGCCGACTGCTCCGCCATAGAGGGTCGAGCCGTAGAGGCGCCCATCCAAACCGATCAGGGGAGTCGCGTTTGGATACGAACCGCTGTCGCCACTCGATCCAAACGAATAGACCTGTTCGTAAACGACTTGCGCATCCAGCGCACGCGCGCCCAAGAGCAGCAATGACATCCAGATAAGGCACGGCCTTAGGAAGCGCTTGTCGAACGAAGGGAGCAGCATGGTCTTATGCATGAGAGGATTGTGTCTATACGGATCAGATCAATAACAAGCGATTCTGATACCCCGATTCGGCCCCTCTTGTAAAGGACAATTTCAGCAGAAACAGGCCCAAAAAACCGGGCCCGCAAAACCGCCATGTCGTGGTCACCACGCCGTCCGCGGCGTCAATCCGGTGTCGGGTATGCCCCTCCCCTCCGCTTCGGTGCCGGCAAGGATCAGCGCGGCGAACGGGCGAGCCCATCCAGCCAACGCCAGACACGCGCGGCCTCGGTCACACTCCACGCTTGGGCGTCACAGCCACGCTGCCTGTGGGGCGCGTCGCCGTCCAGGATTTCGGGCAGTTGGCCCAGGCACCCTCGATCGAGCAACGATTCCAAGCCTCCCAAACAGGCCCGGGCGGCAGCCGCGCCGGCGGGCGCACAGTCCCAAGCCCGGACCATCGCTTCGCAGAAGATGGGCAACACCCAGACCCAGGCCGTGCCGTTATGGTAAGCGGGCTTGCGCTGGGTGTCTTCGTCTCCGGCGTAGCGCCCCCAGTAGGGATGCTTCGGATCATTCAGGGCGCGGCCATCGGGACCGTGAATTGCGAGCGGTGGGTCGACGGGCAGCGGTGCCAGGGATCGCACCGCGCCCGGCACAAGCAGATGCTTGCGGGCGGCTTCCACAGTGCGTCGGGCCTGTTCACCCGTGATCAATTCGAGCGCGATGGGGAACAGGCAATTGGGGCGAAGCGCGCGCTGCGGGGTGGCAGACGCGGCGCTCTGGCGCGGCCCGGCCTCGAGGACATCCGCAGGCCAGCCCTGCTTTTCGAGCCAGAAGTGCTTCGAGAGAGAGGCCTGGGCGCGCCGGGCGAGCTGATCCCAGGGCTCGGCGGCGGGCGGCAACCTCAGCCGATCGAGGTGCCGGAGAAGACGAATCCAGAGGGCTTGTATTTCGACCGGGTACCCCTCGCGGGGCGTGCCGGGCGGGTGGTTGGTGTCCATCCACGTGAAAT
>DAOOQY010000911.1:0-2273 GCA_035389025.1 Verrucomicrobiota bacterium | reverse complement strand
GAAAGTGTGGCTGGGCACGATTCGAGGCCTCGACGAGTTCGCCCCTCGATAAGGGGATTCCCAACGGAAGAAAAAAAAGGCGAGGTTGCGCACCTCGCCTCGAATGCGAGAAAAAGCCGCTAATTCTTCGCCGGAGTCGCGGCTGCAGGTTCGACGTTGATGCGGCGTCCGTTGTGGTCGAATCGCACCTTGCCATCGACCAGAGCGAAAAGTGTCCAGTCGCGTCCGACGCCGACGTTGGTTCCCGCGACGAACTTGGTGCCGCGCTGTCGCACGAGAATGCTGCCGGCGCGCACGGATTCACCGCCGTACTCTTTCACGCCCAGCCGCTTGCCACGACTGTCGCGGCCGTTTCGAACGCTGCCGCCGCCTTTCTTGTGTGCCATAAGCCTGAACCTAGAGCTTGATTTCCTTGATCTTGACCACCGTCAGTTCCTGGCGGTGCCCGACCTTGCGGTGGTAACCCTTGCGACGCTTCATCTTCCAAGCGATGAGTTTGGGCCCGCGCTTGTGCTCGATCACGTCGCCCACGACGCTCGCCCCGGCAACGGTCGGGGAGCCGACCGACACCTGGCCGTCGCGATTGACCAACAGGACCTGGTCAAAAGTGACCGGCTGCCCCGCCTCGGTCTCGAGACGCTCAATTTCGAGTGTGTCGCCCGCGGCGACGCGATACTGTTTGCTGCCTGTTTGCAGGACTGCGTACATAGCTGAACCTGTCGAAAGCGGTGGATATGACCAGAAGACCCTGGAGGTGTCAATCCTCGTTTTCGGCAACTTTTTCTTGTGTCTCGCTTGCCCGCATGTTTCATGGAGTCGTGACCACGGCGAAGCCTAAGACTCCAAGACGTGGACCCATGCGGGCCAGCGCCGACTCACGATCTGCGTTGAACGCACACCCGATTGAGCAGACTCACACTCACATGAACACTCGAGCCCATGCCCTGTCTCGCCGCCATTTCCTCCGGGTGTCGGGCGCCGCGGCGGCCGCCGCCGGTGTCGTCGGCCTGCCCACCCTCATTCCGGGGCGGGTGTTGGCCGCCGCCGGACGGCCCGGGGCCAATGAACGGTTTGTTGTCGCCCACATCGGCGTGGGGGGGATGGGGATGACCCACGTGGCGAACATGCTGCGTTTTCAGAAGGAAGGCAAGGTGCGCATCGCCGCCCTGTGCGATGCGGATGACAACCACCTGGAAGCGGCGGTGAACAACGTCAAGGGGGGCGCGGCGGTCGCGCCCTACCGGGATTACCGCTACATCATCGAGCGGAAGGACATTGACGCGGTCCTGATCGCGACGCCGGACCATTGGCATGCGGTGCAGAGCGTCCACGCCTGCCAGAGCGGAAAGCACGTGTACGTCGAGAAGCCTTCATCGGTCACCGTTCGGGAGGGCGCGGCGATGGTCAGGGCGGCGCGGAACAACAAGGTGGCCGTCCAGGTCGGCGCGCAGGCGCGCACGGCGAAAGGCGCGTGGCACACCTGCCGCGCCATCCGCAACGGGATCGTTGGCACGGTTCGCAAGGTGACCTGTTGGCACTACCCAAACCCGGTCGACGACAAGCCGCTTCCGGACGCCGAGCCGCCGGAGGGTCTGGACTGGGATTTGTGGCTGGGGCCGTTGCCCTGGCGGCCTTTCAACCGCCGCTATCATCCGGCCAACTTCCGTTGGCTGCTCGAATCGGGCGGCGGGAACATTCGCGATCGCGGCGCGCATCAGTTCAGCACCGTGCTGTGGTGCATGGACGCGGACCATCAGAAGTCGTTCACGGTCGAAGCGACCGGCCGTGCCCCCAACGGCGGCCTCTGGGACAACCCGGTCGAGATGCACGTGGTCTACCAGTTCAGGAATCCGGATTGGACGCTCGAATGGGGCCAGCCGGGCAACAAGGTCGGCCAGACCGAATTCGGCAATGTCTTCTGGGGCGACAAGGGCCATCTGATTCTCGAATGGGAAGGCGGGTATCGTCCGGCCAACCCCGAGGCGATCGCCTTTCAACTGCCTCCCGGCGGCAAGGAGGTCTATCGGACCGACGAGTACGAGGACTTCAACATGAATCACAAGGCCGACTGGTTTAAGTCGATTCGCGAAGGGCACCTGCGTCCGGCGGTCGATATCGAGATTGCGCATCACACGGCCAACCTCTGCAACCTGGGCAACCTGTCGTACATCCTCGGCCGCAAGCTCGTCTGGGATGGCGAGAAGCAGGAAGTCGTGGGCGACCCGGATGCCAACCGCCTGCTTGCCAAGCCTCAACGATATCCGTATTGCCTG
>DAOOQY010000910.1:0-2275 GCA_035389025.1 Verrucomicrobiota bacterium | reverse complement strand
CCAATCAGGCCGCGCCCAAAGGCTGGGCCATCGGCATCGCCGAGAGCCGTGACCTGGTGCAGTGGAAGAAGGCCGGCGAGATCCTCCCCGAACAAGCCTGCGAACAGAACGGCCTCGTCAATGGCAAAGCCCTGATCCTCGGCGGCAAGGTCCACCTCTTCTACAACTCTTACGGCAACGGAAAGAACGACGCCCTCTGCCACGCGGCTTCCGCCGACGGGCTGACGTTCACCCGCAATCCGAACAACCCCATTCTCCATCCCACCGGCGGCTGGAACTCCGGGCGCGCGATTGACTGCGACGCCTTCGAGTTTGGCGGCAAGCTTTGGCTCATCTACGCCACGCGCGATCCCTCGATGCAGACACAGATGCTCGTCGCTGCGACGGCTGACCTGAACAGCGACTTTGGCCCCGGCGCGTGGACGCCCATGGGCGACGGCCCCATTCTCAAGCCTGAATTGCCCTGGGAAACCCGCTGCATCGAAGCGCCCTCGGTCATCCAGCGGGGCGATACGCTCTACCTCTTCTACGGCGGCGGCTACAACAACGATCCCCAGCAGATCGGCTGCGCCGTCAGCACCGACGGTCTGCGCTGGACGCGGCTCTTCCGCGAACCCCTCATCCCCAACGGCCAAACCGGCGATTGGAACTCGAGCGAGACGGGCCACCCCGGCGTCTTCACCGACACCGACGGCCGGATGTATCTCTTTGTGCAGGGCAACACCGACAAAGGCCGCACCTGGTTCCTTTCCGCCTACGAAATCGACTGGCACCAAGGCCGCCCCGCCGTCGTATGGGACTCTGCCAAGTTCCCCATGAAACGTCCCGGCCCGGCGGCGCACAGCGAAGGACTCATTTCCTACTCGGCAGGTTGGACCTGCTGGCGCGGCCAAGGTCCGCGCGGCGACGGCTTGCACTATGCGAACACCGCCGGCGCGACCGCGACGTGGGAGACGCATGGCAGCGATGTGACCCTCATCCACAAGACCGGCCCCGATTGCGGCCTCGTTCGGGTGCTGATTGACGGCCAACCTGCGACTCAAGCCGGATTCGACACCTACGCGCCGACCGTCGAGTGGAATCACCGTCGTGTGCTGGCAACGAATCTGCCTCCGGGAAGACACACTGTTACGCTGGTCGTTGTGGGCAGAAAGAACGAGCAATCCTCGAACACCTACGTCCAGATTGTCGACGTTGAGCCAGCCCCGCCGCCCCATGCGAATCGCCCGCGTCCTGCCTGCCTTCGAGATTCGATCTTCAAGCTGCCCCCCAGGGCTCGAGTCTGATTGCATGACACACGAGGTTGGAAAGGGCATCATCCGTCCGACATCCATATGACACTCACGAACGACCGTGACCGGAATGCGGCTCCGCTGAAGAGAGCGAAGGGGGGCCTTGCGCTTTCAACCCTTCTGCTGCTCGTCCTGCTCGGGCGCGCAGCGGGTCCGGCCAGGGTCTTCGCTGCGGAATCGAAGCGGACGGTTCCCACCGATCGACCGGTCAGTTATGAGGCGTTCGGTGCGGTCGGGGACGGCGTGGCCGACGACCTGCCAGCCATCGTCGAGGCGCATGCGTTTGCCAATGCCCACGGTCTGGCGGTGCAGGCCAAGCCCGGTGCCACCTACCACCTCGGTCGCCGGGCGCTCACCGCCGTTATCGCCACCGACACCGACTGGGGCACGGCGCGGTTCATCATCGACGACACCGATGTCGAAAACCACCGTGCGTCGCTCTTCGCCGTCCGTTCGCTGCTCGAGCCCGTGACGCTGTCGATCCCGCGGTTGAGCCGCGACCAGCAGCGCCTCGACGCGCGGCCGCCCCGCGACTGCTGGGTGCGGGTCGAGAACAGCCGCCAGCGGCGCTACATCCGCCGCGGCCTCAATCAGAACAAGGGTTCGACCCAGCGCGATTGCTTCATCTTGCACCGTGACGGCTCCATCGAGGGTGCCATCGACTGGGAGTACGACACGATCACGCGTGTCGAGGCCCGCCCGATGGACGAGCGGCCGCTGATCCTCAAAGGCGGGGTCTTCACCACCATTGCCAACCGGATGAAACAGGACAAGGGCTACAACTACTGGGCGCGGAACATCGCGATTAACCGCTCGGGCACCACCGTCGCGGGCCTGACCCATCACGTCGTGGGCGAGACGGACACCGGCCATCCCTACGGCGGGTTCCTGGCCGTGAGCAGTTGCGCCAACGTGACGCTGCGCGATTGCTTCGTCACCGGCCACAAGACCTACACGACGATCGGTGCTGCCGGCAAGCCCGT
>DAOOQY010000909.1:0-2275 GCA_035389025.1 Verrucomicrobiota bacterium | reverse complement strand
GCGGGGGACGAGCCGTCCCCCACTCCGGCCTTTTCGCCTTCATGAGTTGGCCCTGGCAAGCCGCGAGCCGGAGCACAGAGGTGTTGCATCCGACGCCTGTGTTTGCAGACTCCCGTCCGGATGAGCACAGGCGGGCAAGACGAGCGACACGTCGCGCACGAACGGCTGTCTGAAGCGCGAAGCCGGGCCATCGCATCGGCGAAACTGGCCTTGAGCCTGTCCGAACTGCTGCGCGCCGGCACCGGCATCCCGCAGGCCCTGACTGCCATCTCCGCCCGTCGGCGCCAAGCGGGGGACGCCCTCGCGCCGGTGTTCGAGCGCATCGCGCTGGGGGTGCGCGAGGAGGGGCGATCGCTCGTGCAGGCTGTCTTCGAGGAAAAGCGCGCGTTTACGGAGCGTTTCCTCGCCATTCTCGCGTTGGCCAACCTCAGCGGGCCGCTCTTCAAGACCTTCATCGAACGCCTGCGGCAGGCGGTTGGCGACTTCAACGCCCTGCCGCCGGATGCGCTGGACGATTTCCCGCCCATGCAGGACGAAGTGCAGGAGTTCTGTTTCTTCCTCGGGCACCTGGCCAACGAGAAGGCGTCGCAGCCGGAGGTCCAGCGCTGGCTGCCGCGTGTGTTCACCCCGAGACTCAGGCTGCAGGCGACACTGGTTCTGGGGCGCTTCTACGACCAGGGATTGCTGCTGTCCGAGGCCTTTGCCCGCACTCCGCCGTTCAACGATCCGGAGATGGTTCTGGCGGTGCAGGTCGGCGAGGAGATCAACCGGGTCGGACGCGAACTGATCGAGTTGGCACGATGGCTGGCTGAACGGCGGGCTCTCGATGAGCGGCTGCGGCTCACCGACTTCATCGTGCCTGGCCAGGGCCCTGCACAGGGCCTCGCGCGGCCAGATGTGGCGGCCAAGGCACAACCGCGCTTCCAGGAGGAGGCATGAGAATCCTGTCGGCCCGCAAGGTGCTCTTCTGCTTGGGCGTTTTGTCGTATCGGGAGGCGTTTTATCGTTGCCGGACGGTTCGAAGGTGTGTTAAGGGCATGCGCGAACCTAAGGCATGAGCGAAGCCAGCGCGAGAATCGGAAAGGTCAACCGCCGCATTTTGGCGGTGTTTTGGGGCCTGTTCGGCGTGGCCTGCATCGCGCTCACCCTGAGCGATCGGTTTCGCCAGACGAATCTCCTGCCTTACTCGTCGGTGGTAGGGGCCTGTTTCCTGGCGAGCGCGATTGTTTTCTACTTGGGATCGAAGATGGGGCGCGTGACGATTGGAGTCCTTGTGGCTCCGTTGAGCGTGCTTTGCTTCGAACGGCTGCTGTCCCTCCATTTCCAGCGATACTACGGGCCGTTCTTCTGGGTTTGCCTCGTGGTTCTGGCGTTCGGGTTCTACACGTGGGTTTTCATTTTTGCCGGACTGGACCGGGACACGCTGCGCGGGCGCTTTCGCGACAATCATCATCACCACTCCCGATGAATGCAGCCGTCGTTCCGCTCGTGGGCGTGCTCATGGGCAGCAAGTCCGACTGGGATGTCATGCGGCACACGCACGACACTCTGAGCCAGTTCGACATCCCTCATGAGTGCCGGGTCTTGTCCGCACACCGCACGCCCCAACAGACGGCCGAGTACGTGACCGGTGCCGAGACACGAGGCATCGAGGTCATGATTGCCGCCGCAGGCGGCGCCGCCCACCTCGCCGGGGTCGTTGCGGCCCATACTGTCCTGCCGGTTCTGGGCGTGCCCATGCAGACCTCCTCGCTCAACGGACTCGATTCGTTGCTGTCGACCGTGCAGATGCCCGCGGGCATTCCGGTCGGGACGCTGGCAATCGGAAAAGCCGGGGCGGTCAACGCCGCGTTACTGGCGATTGCCGTTCTGGCCGGGCGCAGACCCGAACTGCGGGACCGGCTCCGCGTCTACCGGGCTGACCAGGCGCGCAAGATTCTGGGCGAAACGCTGGGCTGAGGATCTTCAGGAGGACAACACTCACTCAGAGCCCGGATGTCGGACTCTGCGGAGCTTTGTGAAACATCCGGGCTAGGGCATGCGCCCCTTGGTGAGCGTCTTGACCCGGCAGAGGGACGTGCCGGAGGTGAGGTACAACGTCGAGCCGTCATCGCCCCAGGCGCAGTTGGCAACGGCTTCGCCCGTGACAATGGTTCCCAGGTGCCTGGCGTCGGGCGCCAGCACCAATACACCGCCCGGACCTGTCGCAAAGAGGTTGCCCGCAATATCCACCTTGAGCCCGTCAGGCAACCCCGCACGCCCTGTGAGCGAACTC
>DAOOQY010000908.1:0-2275 GCA_035389025.1 Verrucomicrobiota bacterium | reverse complement strand
CCAGCAGGGCAGGGGGCTTGGTCCGCGGGTACGCGGATAGAGCCCGGTCCGAGCGTGCTCGGACGCGCCATGAAGGCAAAGACCATCGATGAGCAGCACCTGCCTCAAGGCCTCCTCAATCTCTCATTTCCTCATGCTCTCTGTTTCTCAATCTCTCAATATCTCAATTCATCTATGCCGGAGAAAACCAGGAGAGAGCCAACATCCACTGAAGGCAACGCGTTCATCTGCCATCACACATATTGTTTTATGTACGCGAAACCGGAACACTCAGATCCAACGCAACCGAGAGGAGCCGACGATGGCCTCAACGACACGCAAGCCCGGCAAGAAACGCATCATGGTCCAGGTCTGGGGCAAGCTCGCAGCGGCCATCGACCGGGACTTCAAGGCCCTGCACTTGAAGCGCGACAGCTATCTCAACAGCCTGTTCGCCCTGGAGATCGAGGAGTTGGCACGAGAGGTGAATTTCCGGAATCCGGATGAGTTCCGGGACCGCCTGGTCAGCCGCAAGCTCCCCGATCGCGTCAAGTGGACGATCGAGCTCGACGAGGCGACGGAAGCACGCTTGGCCGAAGTCCTTGAAGCGAAGAACATCCCGCGCGATTCGTTCGTCAACCGGGTCTTGTTCTTTCTGGTGGCCAAGAAGCCAGCCCTTGACTTTGCCGGCTTCTGGTTCGAGAGGCAGGGCAATGTCGGGGCCAAGCCGCTCGACGACGTGGCGGGGTTCCTGCATGACCCGTTCTTCCACATCCGGTCCATGAACCAGAAGTTCTACACCGGGCTGAACTTCCCGGACGGCCCATTCGGCAAGGCTGGCCCAAACCTGTTCGCCCTGAACACGGCCGTAACCGAAGAGGACTGGGAAGTCTTCAATACACCGCCCCTCGACGATGACGAGCTGCTGCGCGATCTGGGCATCACGTTCAAGGCAAAGGTTGACCATGCCGCAGAGTAAACACGCCCAGGTCCGCGCCCAGCAACGCGCGATCCCGCCGATCGTCGATCGCCTACTGGATGAGTTCGGGGAAGAGCGCTATGACGGTCGCGGTGGCATTCAGGTGTTCTTCAGCCGTCGCAGCATCCGCAAGATGGAACAGGCCTTGGGCCACCGGCCGGTGACGTTGCTCAACCGCTACCTGAACGCCTACAAGGTCGAGTCCACGGACGGGACGACCATCACCAAAGGCTGGCGCACGGAGCGCTTGATGAGGGGCCGATAACGCTGTGCTCACGCGCGCGAACGAAAGGTCTCTGCGATGTAGCGGGCGGCTTCGGCCGCCGTGACTGTTTGCCAAGGACCGCGCGGATTGCTGTAGAGGAAGGAAACGCCCCCGTTGCGAGAAGTCGGCGTCACAGCAATGCGAAAACGTTGGCCAAGCGGATAGTCATAACGCATCTTCCGAGAACACTCGACTCGCATGTCGGCGGGGAACCCTTGGCCAGGGAGCGGCCGGACACGCCGGGAGGCGCCCGAGGCCTCGCCCACCGGCAGGAAGGTTTCGACAATGATTTCCATGGGCCAGATCTCCGTCATCGCAAGGGCAACCGACAACATTGACCCAATCCCGCGGCAAACGTTCATCATTGAAACCGCCCGAGATGACCCCGGGCGGCTCAGTTCGGCGGGTCAATATTCCGACGGCAACAAGATCGTGTCGTTGATCAGATAGAAGCAGATCTCGTCGAGCGGGAAGTCCGTGAAGTCGAGCTGCTTGGTGAATACCAAACGGTCATTGCCGTCGCCGCAACGCAAGGTGGCGGTTTTGTCGGCCGCAACAGCCAAGCGCCAGACTTGGAAGTTTTCGGCTGCAACGGCGGGGTTCGCCTGGTTGAAGACAATTTCATCGATCAGCCAGTAGGCGCCACCGTGCTCGGCAACGTACTGGACTCCTTCGGTGTAGACGAACTTGCGCGCGAGTGGGTGGCGGTAGACAAACGTGCTGCCGGTGAAGTTTTGGAGATCGGCTTTGGTTAAGGTTTTCTCGGTCATGTTCTGCTCCTGGTTTGTGTGACCCCCACAGCGGGGGCAGCGGTGTCCAGGGCAGAAGCCAAAGGGCGGAGCGTCATACCCCCGACACGGGAGCAGCGCGAATGGAGCGGGCTGGGGGTTGACGATCAGCCGGCTTCGGCCATAACCGCGCGATCACCCGCCGTGGGAGTCACAGCCGGGAGCAGGGCAGGGGCGAGGAGCGCATGAATGCCGAGATCAATCGGCAGACAAGGCGGCGGCACGTTCGGTGTCAACCCGAGAGCGTGATTCGGCACCGGTAAA
>DAOOQY010000907.1:0-2277 GCA_035389025.1 Verrucomicrobiota bacterium | reverse complement strand
GCCCCCGAACACGCACGCCGCGGATCGCACATGCGGATCGCACATGCGGCTGTCTCACATGCGGCTTGCGCCCCGACTCGGGGGCGGCCATTGTTCGGCCCGTCGGGACGGCGGATCGCATGGGCGCGCCATGCGCGCCGCCCGCGCACTGTCATGAGACCATTCAAACCGGAGAACGCCATGTCTGCTCACCCATCCGCCCCACTGCCCTCATCCACCCCCTTGAATCGCCGCCAGTTCTTGGCCGGCGCCGGTGCCGGCGCCACCGCGCTGGGATTCGGCGTGCTCAGCCCGCAGTTGGTGCGCGGGGCGGACGCCGACGCGAAGATCAAACTCGGCTTGATCGGCTGTGGAGGGCGGGGCACGTGGATTCTGGATTACTTCAAGAAGCACGGTGGATTCGACGTGGTGGCCTGCGCCGACTACTTCCAGGACAAGGCGGACGCGGCGGGGGCCAAGCACGGCATCCCGGAGGCGATGCGCTTCAGCGGCCTTTATGGGTACCGACGCATGCTGGACAAGGTCGACGCGGTCGCCATCCAATCGCCGCCGTTCTTCCACCCGATGCAGGCCGCCGACGCCGTCGCGGCGGGCAAGCACGTTTACCTGGCCAAGCCGGCGGCCGTGGACGTGCCCGGCTGCCTCTCGATTGCCGAGAGCGGACGCCAGGCCACCGCCAACCGGCGGGCGTTCCTGGTCGATTTCCAGACACGCGCCCAGCCAGCCTACATCGAGGCCGTGAAACGCGTGCATGCGGGCGCCATCGGCAAACTCGTCAGCGGCGAGTCCACCTACCAATGCAGCCTCTACTTCCAGGGCATGGACGATGAATACAGGAAGAACATCGGCAATCCCGAGGCGCGCATCCGCGCCTGGGCCGTCGACCGCGTGCTCAGCGGCGACGTCATCACCGAGCAGAACATCCATTCCCTCGACGTCTGCACCTGGATTCTCGACGCGGCCCCGGTCCGCGCCTTCGGCACCGGCGGCCGGGCGCGCCCGTTCGCCGGCGACTGCTGGGATCACTTCGCGGTGGTGTTCTGGTTCCCCAACGACGTTCTGATCAGTTTCTCCTCGAAACAGGTTGGACGCCACTGGGACGACATCCAGTGCCGCATATACGGGACGGAAGGCACGATCGACACCCATTACGGCGGCGCGGTGGTGGTGCATTGCGACGACAAGTACAACGGCGGCCAGACCAGCCGCATCTACGCCGAGGGCGTCGAGAACAACGTTAAGGCCTTCCACGCCGGCATCGCCCAGGGCGACTTCAGCAACCCGACCGTCGCCCCCAGCGTGCGCAGCAACCTGACAACCATCCTCGGACGCACCGCCGCCTACGCCAAAAGCGAGGTCACCTGGGCCGACATGATGCGCCAAGCCGAGGCTTGGGAATTCCCGCTCGACGCCCTCAAGGCTTAGGCCCCGTGCAAAAATTACTTCCGATTTTGGCGGGAGCGCCACCGGGCCAGATGCGAGGCCCGAGGGAGGGAGTGTATCCCCTGAGATACTCGACCGACCGAGGAACGACGCAGATGGCCCGGTGCCGCCCCGCCCCGGAGGGCTGGGGGGCTTTGGCTCGCTGGTCCCGCGGCCGCGGGATTGCTCCTCGGTCACAGACCGCTTCGGGTATGCTCCCTCGTCGCGCCTCGCCAGCGAGCCAAATCCCCTCCAGCAAAACCGGAATTAGTTTTTGCACAGACCCTTAGCGAAGACAGACACGGGGAGCGCATCGACTCAAGACTATGGTTTGAGGCCTCTGCCGAACAGGCAACCCTCAGGGCGCCGGTATTCCCCATTGAACTGCCGCGTCTTCTATGTTGATCTGTCCTCAAGAATCGGTCGAGCTTGGTGGTGGCGTCGCCCTGGAGTTGGTTTGCGTCCGGTCCGGGGAATTCACCATGGGCAGCACTCCGGAAGAGCGCGCCTGGAGCGATGGGTTTGCGTTTGTCTCTCGAGTGGACCATTACGGCGAAGAAGGCCGCAGTGGTTTCGGCTGACATGTGCGGCGGAGTGTGGGATCTGGTGTTTGTTACAGCATGAATAGTATCCAGGAGGTCGTGGTCGCCTGTGAGATTATGGCGGCGGCTTGGGAGGAATACCCGGAGGCGCACGTCTGGCTGCGCAGCCAAGGATCGAAACGCAGCGGCGCTCAGGAAAATGGAATGGAAACGATGCAATGAGAACAATGCTGATTCTTTGTTTTGGGTTAGTTGTATCCGTTCTGGCGTCCGCCGGGGAACGGGCCGCGGTGTGGCCGGAGGGGAAGATTCC
>DAOOQY010000906.1:0-2281 GCA_035389025.1 Verrucomicrobiota bacterium | reverse complement strand
CGGGAAACCGAGGGATCAAGACCGCTTTTCGTCGCCTGTGGGATGCCAGTGGAATTGGATTGCGGCGACGGCGCCGCCAAATAGAGAAACATGAAAACCAAAGGCACACGAAGAGGGCCGTGGTTCGTCGCACTGTTTCTAATACCGGCGGCCTTCGCCGTTGTCTGGACAGTCACCGGGAACAGCGGAGGAGCTGCAGGCCCGTCACGGCCGCAAGCGCAGGTGGCAGCAGGAAACACGAATCTCCAGGTCTATCCGGTAAACCGGAAGGTGTCGGACTTCCCAACCAACGAGGACCTGTCCACTCCTGAGACCGCATACGCCAACCTCAGCCGTCTGTCGGCCAGCGGCGACCTGGGCTTCTGGAAGCGGATTTCCGAGCCATCGCTGGCAGCGCGGATGCCGGACGAAACAGGCACACGCAAGCCTTCGCAAAAGGCGATCAACGAAACTCTGAACACCAAAGTCGTCGAAGTCCGCGTCTATTCGAATTGCTGTGCGGCGGTGCTCGCCAAGGTGCCTACTTTCCTGAAGGCCACCATTGATCTGCGCTGTTTCGAGCGGGTGAACGGTCGCTGGTTGAACACGGGGCAAGACCTCTACAACGACCTCGAAGCAGCGCGGGCCAAGTTTGCCAGGATCGTCGCGTTTCGCGAGGCGGAGCGGGCACAAGCATCGCGCCCGCCGATTGCCAACCCGGCGGAACACCTGAAACCGTTCGTCGAGTTTCTCGAACAGGAGGGAACCGATCCGGAAGCCTTCGTCTTGCGAGCATTGGCCGAACGCCCCGTCGTGATCATGGGCGAAGTGCATAACCGCCCGCGCTACTGGGCCTTCAACATGGCGCTGGTGCGCTCGCCCGAGTTCGCGCGTCGAGCCAAGGTCATCTATTTGGAATTTCCCATCAACGATCAGCCGTTGATGGACCGGTTTCTCGCCGCGCCGGAGAACGACCCCACGCCGGTGATCGAGATGCTGCGCGACATGTTCGAGAACGGCTGGCCGGATCAACCGACGGTGGAATTCTGTCAGGCCGTCTGGGAGGTCAATCAGAAGCTGCCCAGGGAGCAACGGCTGCGCATCGAGCTGGTGGACATGGAACGGCCTTGGAAGAAGATTCGAGAGCGCAAGGATTGGCGGAAGTATGACGTGGACCGCGACGCCTTCATGGCGAAAAACATCCTGCGCGACTTGGGGAAGCACGGCGACGACAAGCGCCACGCCCTGTTCATCGTGGGCTGGATGCACGCCCGCAAGAACTTAACCAACCCCGGCGGCGACCCGATCCAATCCGCTGGCTGGCATCTGCAAACGGCGCTGGGCGCGACAAACGTGCTGGCCATCTTCCCGCACTGCCCGGTGATGGCCAATCGCGGCGAGGTGAACGGCCGATTGGGGTTGGGCTTGTTTGAGAGCGCATTCGCAGCGTTGACCAACCGGCCGATGGCGTTCCCGCTCGACTACGGCCCGTTCGGCGCGCTGCCGTTCGACGCGTCCATGGACTTCGTCACGAGCGATCCCTATCGCGCGGGCTTCGATGCGTTCCTCTACCTCGGTCCGCTGGAAGATGAGATTCTGTCGCCACTCGTGCCGGGATTCTACACGGACGAATACGCGAAGGAGGTGGATCGCCGCATGCGCCTGATGGGGGACAAAGGACTGGCCAAGGTGGAGGGTGCGACTCTGGTTCAGATGCGCTGTCCCTACTGGGGCAAGCCGCGCCGCGAATGGCAGGCGCTCGGGCCGTTGAACGCGTGGGAGTATGGCAGCGACTGGGAGAAGAAGCTCCGCGAGGCCAAGCACCGGAACGCGCAGGCCGACGCGCCGGCGATCAAGCAAGCCGCCGAACGCCTCATCGAGGCCATTCGCAAGGCCGACTACGAACGTCCGGGTCCGTGGGAGAGCTTTCCCTCGCCAGACGTGGATTACACCGTCCACAGCGATTACCCGGGCTGGATGGAGTGGGTCTGCCGGCATTTCCGCACCAATCCGATTGTGAAAGCGGAATTGGGCGCGGTTGCACTCGACGCACAGCAGTCGCCCGGCTTGAACTACACGCTAAAGCTTCAGAACGGCCAGACGCTTGAGGGGTATCTCCCGGTTCGCTGGAACGCCCGGGCACAATGTTGGGGCGGGGTGGAAGGGCTCGATTGGCATCGGCGGTGACCGACGCGTGCGGTTGCTCGGACACGGCTGCGCCCCAGCCCGGATATTTCATAAGGCTTTGCGGGGTCTCATATCCGGGCTCTGGCAAAACCGCGCCCGCACATGGAAAAATGAA
>DAOOQY010000905.1:0-2284 GCA_035389025.1 Verrucomicrobiota bacterium | reverse complement strand
CGCGATGGGCCGGGCGCGGCCACTGGAGCCAGGCGATCCATGCAGCCGCGGCGCAACCCAAGCTGACGATGGCGAGTTTGCCGGACATGCGGGCTAAACCGTCGGGTGGCGGCAGCGCGATTCACCGGCTTCGGAACACAGCCAACTCCGACAAACCGATGTTGGGCGATCCGGGTTTCACTTCATTCACGGCAAAGATGAGCCAGCGCACGCGCTTCTCGTGGAACTTGACCTCCAAGCCTTGCCGGGCGTCATCGGGCAACTCGCCTGTCCGAATGCTCGAGCCGTCGCTGAACACCAAAAGACCGGACCGGATTTGATCGAGTGGATTCGGACGGTCGAAGAGCCAGACGCGGTCGATGGCCATCTCCTCGCCCCAGGTCAGGCGGATCATCGCGGTGTCCTGCTCGGCATTCGAGCACCACTCGTGCCGGATGTCTCGCGGGAAGCCGTCGACGGCCCCGTCTGTAGCACCTTCGGTGGTGTAATCGGCGTGAGTCGAACTGACCGTCACGGTGGCCAGAGGCGCGATGTTGTCCGGGCTGTTCAGCGCGCTGGGGGGCGGAACAGGATCGCCGGGCGCCAGCAGCCGCACTTCCTGGAGGCACATCCCATAACGGCTGCCGGGCGGGCGCGACTTGAAGGTGATGCCTCCCCAGCCCGAGCTGAAATTCGCGGCGTAGCAGAGCCAGAGCGTGCGGCCGTCGCCGCCGATGAACTTCGACGGGATGTTCACGAAGTAGGCTTGCTCGCCGAAGTTCTCGAGGTAGGCGGCCAGTTTCCACGGGCCGGTGATGCGGTCGGATTCGAGAAGATACGTGTGATAGCGCGAGACGGTGTTGCCGCCGTCCGTCACGCAAAGGAGGTGCTTCTTGAGAGGCGCGTTGTAGGTCATCGTCACGCAGCCCATGTGGTCGCGCCACTCGGCAATCGGCGCGATCCGATCGAATGCGCGCGTCCAGCGGGCGTCGCCCTCTTCGGTGCGTCCGGCGAAGAACTCGTATTTCGAGGCGTCGTTCATGGTCTCGATGCTCGGCGCGACACGGATCAAGTACACCTGGTCGGCGGTGATCCAACTGTTATGGGCGAAGCGGCGGTTCTGGCCGTCGCTCGAGCCCTGGGCGACGAGGCAGGCCTTGCCGTCGGGCGAATGTTCCATCGCCCGGCCAAAATCGACGAAATGCGGCGCGCCAATCCTGACCGGCTCCCCTTCGAGCGCCCGCTCGCCAAACAGGGGCGCAGCCGGCGTGCACGGCGTCTGCGTCCACGTCCGCCCGAAATCGGTCGACCACCGGAACCCGACAAAGGGCCCCATCCAGGGCCAGTTGTAGGGGATTCCGTCACGATCGACGCGCCCGCTCGGATGCAGGCAGTAGGTGCCGTAGTACCAGACACCCTCATGCACCAGGCTCCCGCACGGGTACCGGCCCTCGTAAGGGCGCGGGCTGGACTTGAAGACGCCGTGGTTGGTAATGACCAGGCTCATCGGATTCTCGCCGAGAATCGTGGCGTGACCGGTGGTTGCCCCCTCGCCGCCGGACGAGGAGCCCAAGCCGTGCACGTTGCCGTCTGTCCAGGGCGAGTAGAGATTCCCATCCGCCGCCCACGAAGGATACCAGGTGTCGGCGCCCGTGTACTCGGCATGACGTCCAGTGAAGGCCAGGCCCACAATGCTCTCCGATTTCGGAAAGGGGCAATCCGCAGGCGTCCGGCCAGGCCACGGCTTGAACGCGTTGGCCGGCGGCGGCGGCGGGGCGTCCACCCGACCATGGCGGACTTCGGAGTTATCCGCCCCAAGCAAACCAAGGGCGAGGACGCTGTTCACGAACAGGAGCCGAACGAGCGCCGGGGGAAATCCGAAGGTGAGAAAAAGCGCGCGACCCGGCTGAAGTGTTTTGCTTTTCATGAAGTTGTCTCCCAGAATGGACTCGATGGTTCATCGGTCAATCGGATTCCGTCCAAGTGCCCCTTTCCTCTCGACATCTCAAGCAAAACTTGCGCAGCAAGCCAACCGGGAGAATGGCCTTGACGCTGGCGTTGAATCCTTAGGGTCTGTGCAAAAATTACTTCCGATTTTGGCGGGAGCGCCACCGGGCCAGATGCGAGGCCCGAGGGAGGGAGTGTATCCCCTGAGATACTCGACCGACCGAGGAACGAAGCAGATGGCCCGGTGGCGCCCCGCCCCGGAGGGCTGGGGGGATTTGGCTCGCTGGTCCCGCGGCCGCGGGATTGCTCCTCGGTCACAGACCGCTGCGGGTATGCTCCCTCGTCGCGCCTCGCCAGC
>DAOOQY010000904.1:0-2286 GCA_035389025.1 Verrucomicrobiota bacterium | reverse complement strand
AGTTTTTCGGGTGTGATCGGGTTGTGGATGCGATGAGCACTTTCAGTGATGTTGAATATCCTTGGGATGTCCATTGTGGAGAGTCTCCTTCCGGGTGTGAATTGATTCGGTTAGCCCGGTTATTTCACACGCTTCGCGAGGAACCGTAACCGGGCCAGCCCGGATTTCTCACCACCGGGAAGATGATAAAGAAATGCAGGCTGGGGCCGAACGGTTGATGGTCTTCTGGACATGGATCCAGGGTCTTGGCATCTTCCCGCCCCGTGAAGCAATCCATCGTAGCCCTGGACATGGAAGGCGTGCTGACGCCGGAGATCTGGATCGCCGTGGCCGAGAGGACCGGCATTGAAGGACTGCGACTGACCACGCGCGACATCCCGGATTACGACGTGCTGATGCGCGGCCGGCTCGATCTGATCGCGAAGCACGGACTCACGCTGTCGGACCTCCAGGCCGTCATTGCCACGCTGCACCCTCTGGATGGGGCTGTCGAGTTCCTCCGCGACCTGCGCGGGTTCACCCAGGTCGTCATCCTGTCGGACACGTTCGAGCAATTTGCCCGGCCACTGCTCAAGCAGCTCGAATGGCCCACTCTGCTCTGTCATCGCCTGGTCGTTGAAAACGATCGGATCGTCGGCTACGCGCTGCGCATTCGGGACCAGAAAAAGGCCGCGGTCGCGGCCCTGCGGAGTCTGAATTATTTCGTCATTGCCGGCGGCGACTCCTACAACGACACCGCGATGCTGCTCGAAGCGGACGCCGGCTTTCTGTTTCGCGCGCCGGAGAACGTGCGGCGGGCGTTCCCCCAGTTCCGCGCGGTGGAGACGTACCCGGAGCTGTCTGCCCTGATCCGCCAGGCGGCTCCGGGCTGAGGCGTCGTTGAGAATTCCGGTTAAGGCGTCCCCCAGACCTTCTCGTTCTTGCGCGGGCTCCGGTAGGAGTACCAATACAAATCGGGATCGGTCCTCGGGGTGCCGATGTTGAGCTGATACGCCCCGTCTCGGGCGTTAATTTTGAGCCGCTTCAGCGTCGGTCCGACCCATTTGTGGATCTCCGAATGCCCATCGGCAAACGAGAATCCACAGGCGCCATTGTGGTAATTCGATGGGATATCGATGAACTTCGCATCCGCGGGAGGGAAGCAACCGGCGTCGTTGATGCTGTCCGGATGCTCATCCACGTAGACCCACGTCATTGTCGGGCCCGGATTGTTGAAATCGGATGCCTTTTTCACGTGGTCGTAAATGACGTTGCCGGCATCCCCCTGGGTCTCCGCGTTGCCATCGCCGACCCAGATGTTGCCGGAGACGCTGCGGACGCGTTCGGACCAGCCCCGGCCTCGCTGGGGCGGCGAGAGGTACTTGTCGGCGGGGCATTTGTAGATGTTCTTCGCGTTGCCGAAATACGAAGCCAAACAGGCATAGCGAGGATCGAGCAAGTAGATGGTGTTGGTGTTGTCCGAATCGGTGGTCCAATCCAACACGCCGGTGACCCATGGTTTCGCGGCGTCGTTCACGCCCGGCACGAAACCTCCGTGATACGACATGGGGAGCATGTCGCGGTTGTCGCCCTGGTACATGTGATTGGCGAGCATCAACTGCTTGGTGTTGCTCATGCACAGGATCCCCTGGGCCTTCGCCTTGGCCTTCCCGAGCACCGGCAAGAGCATGCTGGCCAGGATGGCGATGATCGCAATCACCACCAGAAGTTCAATCAGCGTGAAACCACACCGCGCCCTCGTGGTTTGAACGAGGGAAAATCCCGTGTTCGCGCGTCCCTTTTTCATAATCGTCGGCGTTTAGTCAGGCGTTGTTACTTATGGTTATGTGCAAATTGTGCCCCGAGCCACCGCGCGCGTCAATGACGGCATTTCACATGCGCCCAGCCTGCCAGCCCCAGCCCGGCCGCCTCGGGGAACGCCCCGCGCCATTCCTCAGTTTAGCAGCGCCGGGCACAACGAGAAGTGTGCGTTTAGAAGCACAGCCGGACCTCAGGCGCAGCCGCCGGCAACCGCTCTCATCGGCGCCTGCGCGCGCACGGCGACCAAACGCCGCGGCGCACCGGTTCGCCGGTCCGGGGAGGGCTGTTCACTGGCCACCGTGCCGACGCAGCACATCCGCCACACGGACCGGTCTGCCCCCCTGCCGCTTGCTCTCGTCGGCGGCTTCCATGAACGCGAACAGCTCGATGGTCTCCTCGGCAGGAACGGGAGCCACACCGGTCTGAAAGAACTTCATCACCTCGCGCACCAGCGGCGCATAGTCCCCGCCCGGTTTCTGATCCACG
>DAOOQY010000903.1:0-2300 GCA_035389025.1 Verrucomicrobiota bacterium | reverse complement strand
GAACAGGGGCGTCCTGGCGGACGGAACGAGAATCCAGCGGAGAAGCGCAGCGCCGGTCAATGCGCCGTCGGATTCGACCTGGCTTGGGGGAATTTGCGCCCAGGCGGCGAGGGTGAAGAACAGAGGAACGGGCCAAAGCAGGAGCGAAAGAATCCAGACCGCGCCGCCCGGCGTGTAGATGTTCAGCGGCAGCCATGGGCGCCAGGCGCCCGTCTGGCCGAGCAGGTGCATCCAGGTGTTGGTGACAAGAAACGGCGGCAGGGCGATCGCCACGACAGCCAACGCCAGCACGATGGCGCGCCACCGCGCACCCAAGCCCGAGACGAACAGAGCCGCAGTCACTCCCCAGAGCAGAGCCGCAAGAGCCGCCCCCGTGCTCACAAGCAGACTGTTCTGGAACAACGACCAGTTCATCCAGCAGGCAAGGGGGAGTGGACACACTGACATGTCTGCAAGCGCCGCGACAGACAACCCTCACCCCGGCCCTCGCCCATCCGATGGGAGAGGGTGTCCCGCTCTGCGGGACGGGTGCGGGTGCCGGTGTTGTGTATCCTGCGGATTTCTCTGGATTTCCGAGTGCACGGCATGGCCGCGCCGTTCTCCCTTGGCGGGGAGATGCCGTGGAGGGAAGCGACGCGCGGGGTGTGGGTCACGCAGTCCTCCGGTGGTAGAACCACCATTCGAAGCCGAGCACGGCCAGGGCGGACGCAGCCAGCCAGCGCCACCACTCGAGACTGGCCCGCTTGGTCGAAGTCGCTTCAACCCGCGCGTACTTGCCGAACTTCAACTCGGGCTTGGGCGTCGTATCCGTCTCGGCGCCATCGAGCAGGTTCGCGGAAACCACAAACCGATTTGTCCCTGCGTCGAGGCGATAGACTCCCTGGAGCGCTGTCTGGCCGAACACCAACTCTCGCGCGCCGGGGTCGATGGCGAGGGGGCGTTCGGAGCCGTCGGGCAACCGGACGGTCGCGTTGGTCAACGGTTCGGTGAGTGTGAGGCGGATGGGGTCCCCTGCGCGCACCTGGAATTGGCCGGCCTTGGTGGCGGCCGGGTCGAGCCACGCGACGGCGTTGGCGATGAAGATGGGGAACGAGATGCGCAGGGGCCAGGTGGTTTGGAGGGTGTCGAACCCGATCCAGATGAGACGTTGGCGTCCGGCTTCCCCGGCCAGGATGAGGGGCGAGGCCGACGAATCGACGAGCGACACGGCCCAGGTCGCCGGCTTGACGGTAAGGGCTTCGGCCAGTTGCACGTTGTCGAAGCTCACAAAGCGGAGCAGGGGATGCGTCGTGCGCCAATCGACGATGGCCGGGGTCTCGACGCGCCCGGTGACTTCGACCCAGTTGGTGTTGGCCGAGCGGATGGCCAGGGTGTTGCCGGCAGGCCACAGCGCCGGCAGCACATCGTCGAGCACCGTCACGTCGAAATCGTCCGAACCCTCGACCAGGTCGTCCGCCACGCTGAGTTGGACGCCGGGCGCGGCTGCCAGGGCCCGTTCGAGGAAGCGATTGCCGCGGGTGACCAGCAGCACGCGCACGGGGGCGGGCAAGAGGCTGACCAGGGAGGCCTGGTTGTCGGCCAGGAGGTCGTCCGTGGCCGCGAGCCGGGCGGTGAAGATGCCGTCGTTGGTCTGTGTGGCTGCGAAGACCTGAGGCAGGGTTTCCCGCGGGCGGAGTTCGAGCAGGCGGGTTTCGATCAACTGGTCATCGAACAGGACCTGGAGTTCGGTTTGAACCGGGTTGGTCGAGGCGTTGGCGACGCTGGCAAACAGGGCGCGGCGGGCGGGTTCTTCCGGGTGAGCGCGCACGTCGAGCCCCACGAGGCCGACGTTGTCGGCCCGCGCGCCGAGGCGGTGGTAGACGACATTGAGTCCCTCGTGCTCGAAATCGGTCAAATCCGGCGCCGCACCGTCGCTGAACAGGTGAATCTCGGCATCCATCCGGTCTTTGACCAGCGGTTGGGCCAGCTTGAGGGCCTCGGCCAGGCGTGTGGGGGCATCGGTCACCGCGCAGCCTTGCAGGGCCCGGCGCAGGGCGCTCTTGTTGCCCGTGGGCGACTGTTTCACCTCGGTGTGGCCGGCGGCCAACAGCACGACCATCTGGTCGGTGTCGTGGAGGCTGTCGACCAGTTCGAGCGCCTCACGCCGCGCGCGTTCGAATCGGGACGGCGTTTCGTCGGTGCTTTGCATCGAGGCGGAGGCGTCGATAATTGCCACGAACAGCCGTCCGCCCGAGACCTGTCCGGCGCGATACGGACGCGCCAGGGCGAAGATCAGAGCCAGGAGCAGGAGGATTTGCAGG
>DAOOQY010000902.1:0-2308 GCA_035389025.1 Verrucomicrobiota bacterium | reverse complement strand
CGTAGCTTCATCCGCGCCGTCCTCAACTCTGCACGCGGCGTCTCCCCCCAGGACAACTCGCCTCAGGCAGCCGCCGCACGCCGCATCCGCGATTTCAGCAACCTGGACGGCATCGAGTTTGTCGCCAAGGTGGACGTCGAGAAGGACGCCAAGGGCGAGAACAAGAACGTCATCAAGCAGGCCATCGAGCCGGATCACCGCGACTACGCCGCCGCGATTGGACGACCCAGTTACCCCGCATCGCACGCACCGTCATACACGCCACAGCAAGCGCCGCAACCTGCAGCCCCTGTGTCTCAGCCGGCTGCCCAGCCTCAGCAGCGCGCGCAGGCTCCCGTCACCAAGCCCGCCTGGGCGCAGTAATGGGGAGGGCGAATGCCATGCTGGATATGCAATCGCCCCGCGCGGGGCTTCGGCCACCTGGATACCCGGTTCAAGCCCGGCGATCTCCGGTCCGCGCCGCTCGACTGGGTCTTCTGCTCGCGCCGGTGTCAGGACGCCTTCCATGCCCTTTATGGGTTCTGGAAAGACAAGGCGCCCGCGCGGGAGGAGACGTTCATGGTTGATCCGACCGTACTGGAAACAACGGCAATGAAAGCCTGCCTGCGTCCCTTCGGGGAAGCGGCGGGCGAGATCGGCTTCGACAAACCCCTGGGCCACTACAGCGAGGCCGAGGCCTTGGCGGTGGTCAACGCCATCGTCACCACCTACCTGGAAGTGATGGCCAAGGCTAAGGCGCGCATCAACGCAAGTGCGCAGGAATCCGGTCCGTTCGCGGACCTGGCGGAAGACCTGCCGTGGGAGACGAAGTGATGCTGGATTTCAATTCCACTTCTTCCCTCTCCGGGCAGATCACCACACTGGTCGACGCCGGCATGCAGGCGAAGGCCCGGCAGCAGGAACGTCGCACCTACCTTGGTGCGTCGCGCTTGGGCGTCGCCTGCGAGCGCGCCCTGCAATTCGAGTACGCCGCCGCCCCCGTGGATCCGGGCAAGGACTTCTCCGGCCGCATCCTGCGCATATTCGAGCGTGGTCACACCACCGAGTCACTGATGGTGGATTGGCTGCGGCTCGCGGGATTCGAACTGCGAACCCATGGCAAGGATGGCCAGCAGTTTGGCTTCAGCCAACTCGATGGCCGACTGCAGGGGCACGTCGATGGCGTCATCGTCGGCGGCCCCGAGGGCTACACCTATCCCTGTCTCTGGGAAATGAAGTGTCTCGGCGGCAAGTCTTGGCGCGAGTTGGAGAAGCACAAGCTGGCTGTCGGCAAACCGGTCTACGCCGCCCAGGTCGCGCTCTATCAGGTCTATCTCGGACTGCATGAGCACCCGGCGCTGTTCACCGCGATCAACGCGGACACGATGGATATCTACGCCGAACTCGTGCCCTTCGATGCTGCCCTGGCCCAGCGCATGTCGGATCGGGCGGTGAAGGTCATCACCGCCACCGATGCCGGCGACCAACTCCCCCGCATGACCACCGAACCGGCCCATGTGGAATGCCGCATGTGCGCCTGGTCCGACCGTTGTTGGAGACAACCATGAACGAAAACATGTCACCTCAGGCAATGGAAAACGCCGAGGAGCCCATGATCGACGCACGCCAGGCGAGTTACGCCTTGCGGCTTCCCTACTACTGGTTCGCCAATCCGAAGATGCGTTCGGCGAAGCGGATTCCTCACTATCAACTCTCGCGGCTGGTGCGTTTCCGGCTTTCCGAACTCGCAGTCTGGCATCGGCAGAACGCCAAGCGGCAAGGCGGGCATGGAGGGGCTGCATGATTGATTTCAACGCCATCCCGGAACCCGCTGAGCGCAATCTCGATGCCGAGCGCGAGGAGATTCGTGCCGCGCTTCTCGCGAATCTGGAGTCCGTGCTCTTCACTCTGTTCCCCGCCGGCAAGAAACGGCGCGGCAAGTTCACCATCGGCGACATCCTCGGCAGTCCGGGCGACAGCCTGGAGATCGTGCTGATCGGCGAGAAGGCCGGACTCTGGACGGACCGCGCCACCGGTGACGGCGGCGACGAATTCGACCTCATTGCACTCAACCACGGCTTCGACGCCCGCACGGATTTCTCCCGGGCGCTGACCCTCACACGTGATCTGCTCGGGCGGGCGCCGACCCGGCCGGTGCACAAAGCGCGCAAGCAGGCGCCAGTGGACGACCTCGGCCCGGCCACCGCCAAGTGGGACTACCACGATGTGAACGGCAAGCTGATCGCGGTCGTCTATCGGTACGACCCGCCTGGAGGCAAGAAAGAGTTCCGCCCCTGGGACGCGAAGCGCAAGAAGATGGCCCCGCCCG
>DAOOQY010000901.1:0-2309 GCA_035389025.1 Verrucomicrobiota bacterium | reverse complement strand
CTGCAGGTGAGCCCAGGCAAGAGGAAACTCGAACTGGGTCGCGGCGACGCGGACCACGTCAGCGTGCCGTTCGACTGGACTCCGGGCGAGTGGCTCTGGCTGAAGCTCGAAGTGCGCAAGACCAATCCAACCGAATGGACAATCCGCGGCAAGGTCTGGAAAGAAGGCGCAGCCCCTCCGTCGACCTGGACGATCACACGAACGGACACCACGGCCCCCAAGCCGGGCCGCTCGAGCCTCTGGGGCTCGCCCTTCGCCGACACCCCGATCCGCTTCGATGACGTGACGGTGGAACGGCTACGCTAGCTGCACCCGAGGCTCTCGCCGCAATTGTTGCACTTGAAACAGGCCCCGGCGCGCACGGTGACATGCCCGCAATTCGGGCACAGGGGCGCGTCGGCCATGTTGACGAACGTGGCCGTTGTGGTTTGCGCGTACGCAATCGGCCCCGGCGTCGGCGGCGAGGTGACGACATGGGCGATTTCCGACGGCTTGGCCAGGGAGGCCGCCTCTTCGTCATCGATCGGCAGGTAGGGGACCGGCCTGTTCACGCGCTTCTTGATTTCCTCCATCAGGCCGGGCATCGGCAGCTCCTGCTGGGCGCGGTCGGGCGAGGTCTCTTCCCGATAACCCGGGATGAACTGGATGGCGAGCCAGCGGAAGATGTAGTCGGTGATCGAGCTGGCGAAGCGGATATCGGGGTTCTTGGTCATGCCGCTGGGCTCGAACCGCTGGTGGCTGAACTTCTTGACCAGCGTCGCGAGCGGCACGCCGTACTGCAGGGCGATGCTGGTGAGGGTGGCAATCGTGTCCATGAGACCGCCGATGGTCGACCCTTCCTTGGCCATGGTGATGAAGAGTTCCCCAGGCTGGCTGTTCTCGAACAACCCGACGTTGAGATAGCCTTCGTGTCCGGCGATGTTGAACTTGTGGTTCACCGCCATGCGCGTCTCGGGCAGCCGCCGCCGGGGCGGGCGCCGCAGCTCGGTCTGGAGTTTCTCCACCTCGGCTTCGAGCTCCTTGACTCGGGCCTCCCAGCCATCGGCTCGAACTCCGGACGCGGTCTTGGCCTCGCCTTCGGCAGTCGTCTTCCTGGTGTTCAGCGGCTGGCAGCGCTTCGAGCCGTCGCGGTAGATGGCGACGCATTTGAGGCCCATCTTCCAGGCCTGGACGTAGGCATCGCGGACCTCGGCCACGGTGGTTTCGCAGGGCATGTTGACCGTCTTGGAAATGGCGCCGCTGATGAAGGGCTGGGCGGCGGCCATCATGCCCAAATGCGCGAGCGCGGGAATGCTGCGCCCGCCGCGGTTGGGCTTGCACGCGCAGTCGAACACGCGCAGATGCTCGGGCTTGAGGCCGCTGCGGACGACTCGCGGCGCCTGTTCCCCGGACGCCTCGACCGTCACGTCCTCGATCGTGTCGTACTGCTCGATGTGCGCGACGATCTTCTGAATCTCCTCCGGGCCGTACCCGAGCGAACGCAGGCCGCCGGGGACCGTGCGGTTGACGATCTTGAGCGTGCCGCCGCCGGCCAAGAGCTTGTACTTGACCAGCGCAATGTCCGGCTCGATCCCGGTCGTGTCGCAGTCCATGAGAAACGCGATCGTGCCCGTCGGCGCAAGGACGGTGACCTGGGCGTTGCGGTAGCCCACCTCCCGGCCCCGATCCAGGGCGCGGACCCAACAGCCGCGGGCGGCCTCCTTCAAGTACCCGTACTTCTCGCTGGGATGAATGTCCTCGACCGCGGCCCGATGCTGCTCGATGACGCCGAGCATCGACTCGACGTTGTCGGATGCGCCGGGCTTGGATACGCCCGCGCAACGGGCGTCGCGGTACCCGTCAAAGGCGCCCATGATGGCGGCGATCTCGGCGCTCTGCTCGTACGCGTGGCCGGTCATGATCGCCGTGACGGCGCCCGCCAGCGCCCGCGCCTCGTCCGAGTCGTAGGGCAATCCCTCGTCCATGATGAGCGAGCCCAGGTTGGCGTAGCCGAGCCCGAGCGACCGAAAGATGTGGGAGTTTTCGGCGATGGCCTTGGTGGGGTAGCTCGAGTTGTCGACGAGGATTTCCTGCGCGGTGATGAAAATGCGCACGGCGGCCTTGAAGCGCTCGACGTCAAACGCACCGTCCTCGCGCTTGAACTTGAGCAGGTTCAGCGAGGCGAGGTTGCAGGCCGTGTTGTTGAGGAAGACATACTCGCTGCACGGGTTGGTCGAGTGGATCGGCTCGGTCCCCTTGCACGTGTGCCATTTCTGGATCGCCCCGTCATACTGGAGGCCGGGATCGCCGCAGAACCACGTGCCCCCGGC
>DAOOQY010000900.1:0-2312 GCA_035389025.1 Verrucomicrobiota bacterium | reverse complement strand
TCCAGACACCCTGCTCCGCGACACCTGTGTCGGTCGGCACGGCTGCCGGCATGATGCCTGGCACGCCGCCATGGTCAGTGGTCGCGCGGAAATGGCGGATGAACTCGCAGGCTTTCAGGATCGGTTCCGTCCATCGCTCGATGAACACAGGATCATCCGTCACCAGCGCATGATGTGCGGCTGCATACAGGATGGCGCCGTGATCGGTGAGCCAGTCGATCGAGGTAAACCGACGCGGCGTTGCAAAATAGCCCGCGTGCTTGTGATAGGCCCTGCCCGGCGGTGTGATCGTGCCCTGCTCCTGGCGGAAAATCTCGAGGTACTTCTCGGCCGCCGCATGATGTCCAAGGCCGTCGAGAATCACGGTAATATTCATCGACGTAGGGGTTGCCCAGAGCTTCTCGTAGTGCCATGAGCCTGAGAGCAGGGCATACTGGCCAGTCTCGGGATGACGCTCGGCGATCATTTCCGCGAACTGCGGGCTGCGCCGGATCACCTGGTTCACCAGCGGCTCCGGCGTCTCCACCCGTGACGCAGTGACAGGAACGCCCCCCCAGAACCGATCCGCCTCGCCCAGAGCGGCATCGCGTCCCAGGTCAATCTCCGCATCCACCGCGTCGCGTGCCGCAGGCACTAACGGAACGAGCAAGTCGCCCACCGCACCAGCCCCGGGTGGCATACCCAGCCTGACGTGCGCGTCCGGGCGTTCGGGCCGACCATCAATGAACGCCACCCTGGCCGCATCCCGCAAGACGACCGCGAGCCGAACCTTCCCGGAATCGTCGAGCAACAGATGGCGCCTCGCGTCGGCCCCGGATTCCAATCGAAGTGGCTTCGGGTAAGCGGATTTCACTGGATCGGCCAGGAGGTTCTTGTGCCGGTCCATCTCGGGCTGCACGTGTGGCGCATCCACGCGCACGAACACCAACCCACCCTCGGGCGTTCCCTGCTCGACCGAGAGCCGGACCCAGGCAAAGAGCGGTTCGTTGCCAGTCCTCACCGGGCCGCCGCCAGCCACATGACCGAACACCTCCTGGCGAAGCGCCATGCCATCCTGCTGCCATCGCGTCCAGAGGACGGGAGTGGCGTTGTCGGCCCACCCCTGATCGCCCACACCCCTATTCTCGCCCCGCAGCCGGTACGGCCGGGTGGGGGCGCTCGCAGGAGGTTGACCGTCGCGCGACATCAGGAAGGTCAACTGCACGCCCTGCCCGCGGGCGGGGTATCGCACCGGCTGAGCGACAAGCGTGCCGTTGTCGAGCACGTTGAACCGCAAGGGGTGGTCCTTCCACCCGATCGGCACCCACGTGTTCTCCATCTCCGGCCACCACCCCGACGCGACCTCGACGTTCGCTTCAACAGGAGCCGCGGCCGCCTCCGCAAAGGCCGCCGATCCCCCCAGGAGCAATAAGACGCCACCCACGCGTAATACGGATAGGCCTTTGCCCTTTTGACACCTCGGCAGGAACCTGTCTGGCATCGCTTGCCCCAGTCCACCGTCAGCATTGAATGAAGTCGAGGTCATGAAATCCTCTGCTGTTGTGATCTGACCAACCGGTAACGCTCCTTGTAGCAGATCGGCACGGCGAGTTATCGCCTATCCCGACTCCATGCTCCCGTCGAGCACTCTTCCTGCTTTCCGGACTGACCCTTTCTTGACGAAGCATAACGCACCTCCACCTGCGGGTTGGGCTGCCGGCGCATCCACTCGCTCAGGATGTTGGTATCGAGCAGATACATGGCTCAATCGAACTGGGGTGCCGGCGGGCCGGGCATCCGGAGCCGCTCCGCCTCGATGTCCTCACAGTGATTCTGAAAACAGGATCGTCGTTCGGAATGCCGTCCCGATTCAAGAATGAACCATCGGGCAGGCGTTTGAGATGACGCCGTTTGCCAGTGGGCGGCGTGCTACTTGAGAGGCCAACGCCGCGCGAACCTCCTGCTGTTCGGCCTCAGGCAGACTCTTGACCAGACCGACGATATGCAGAGCCATGGTGCTCACGCCCACAACGTAAGCGCACCGGCGCCAAAGGCAAGACTGCGGAACAAAGGAAGCGGGGGCGGACCGGTGCTTTGAAACCAGGGCAACACGGGCGAATCCGTGCACTTGACAATCATCAGGGCCTGGCGCGCACCAATCTACTGCGCCGCGGTGGGGCTTCCCTCAGACCTGCCTCGCCCAGCCTTCCAGACGCCATGCGAGGCCTCCCCACCTCTGGCAGAGCCCGCACCAGACGCGTTCAGGGCCAAATTCCGGCCCATTTTACCTTGAACCGCCCCACCCGTTCGGGCAGGCTCCCACCACACGAAAA
>DAOOQY010000899.1:0-2312 GCA_035389025.1 Verrucomicrobiota bacterium | reverse complement strand
GCCCAGCCTCGGGGCTTCTCTAGCCCGCATGGCAGTCCTCTTGCGAAGCCTCAGTGCCCTGTGCATCATCGGGATGTGAAATATGCGGGCTAGGGCCATTCCGCTTGACAAACCGAACGCGCTCGATTTCCCCTTTCGTAACTATATTAAGTATTGTGGTTGTCGTTCCGGCCAAGATGGGGCGTCTGAACCGTCGCACGTTGTTGACGCGACTGCAGCATCTTGGTGTGGCGTCCCGGGCCGATCTCGCCAAGTCGCTCGGCATGAGCCAACCCACCGCCGGGAAGATCGCCGAGGAATTGCTCGAATTGGGGGTGCTCGAGGAGATCGATGGAGCGGAGCCGACACCCGCCTCGCCCCGGCGCCGGGTCAAGCTCGGGCGTCCTGGTCGGCTCCTGCGACTCAACCGCACACTGCCGCGCTTCGTTGCGCTTCAACTGGGCGTGTCCGAAACATGCGTCAGCACCCTCTGCCTGGGCGTGAGCTTCTCGGACAATTGGCAGCACCGATTCAAGACCCCCGGCTCCGCCGAACTCTGGACCCACCGCCTCCAGGCAATTGCCTCGCGCCTGCCCCCGGCCGCCTATTGGGGCGTTCTGGTCAGTGTGCCGGGAATCGTGGACGATCTGGCTGGCCGAGTTCTCTTCTCGCCCAATCTGCATTGGACCGAGAAGGTCGACTTGTGCCGCCTGGTGCGGCAGGTCTGGGCCGTTCCGGTCGTCCTGGTCCAGGAGGAGCGAGCCCTGGCCCTGGGATACCAGCACTTGCACCCGCAGGCCCGGGACTTCCTCCTGGTGGATTTCGGTGAAGGCGTGGGCGCATCGCTCGTCGTCAGCGGACAGCTCTACGACAATCTCCTCCCCATCTGCGGCGAACTGGGCCATGTCCCCGTGCTGGGCAATGAACGACCGTGCGGCTGCGGAGCCCTGGGATGCCTGGAAACGCTCGTCTCGACCCGCGGGCTGCTCCAGAGCTTCGCCGCCGCCCACGGCGGCCTCGCCCCGACCTGGGAGATCATGATCGAGAAACTGGCCATTCGCGGAGTCGAACCCTGGCTGGCCACGACGCTCGATGCGACCTCCGTGGTCATCGCCGGCGCGCTCAATGTCCTCGGTGTCCGCACCGTGGTCGTGACTGGCAGCCTGTCCGACCTGCCCACAACCGTCATGGACCACCTGTCCTCCGCCATCCGCAAGGGATCCATCTACGCGCGGTTCGGCCAGATCGACATCGAGACAGCGCCTCGCCACCGCACGGCGGGTCTCGTCGCGGCCGGGATCGACCGTCTGGTCGTGCCGATGAGCAACCGCGATCATGCGGCCCGCGGTGTCCCTTCGCCCCCCACATGCGACCGACACCCAGGCCATTCGACACCCAAACACTCTGTCTCTGCAAACTCGTGAGCCTGTCCCCAATCTCCCTTAACCCTCTCGACATTCCATGAGCACCCAATACACCATCGGACTGGACTACGGCACCAACTCGGTGCGCACCCTGATCGTCAACACCGCCAATGGCAAGGAACTCGCCACGGCCGTCTGGGGCTACGAACACGGCAACGCAGGGGTCATCCTCGGACGCGATCCGAACCTGGCCCGGCAACACCCGGTCGACTACGTCAGAGGCGCGGAAGTCACAATCAAGAAGGCCCTGGCCGAGGCCCGGAGAGTGGCGCGCGGATTCACCCCCAGCCAAATCGTCGGCATCGGGGTCGACACAACCGGCAGCACGCCTCTCCCAGTTGATGCCAACGGCCAGCCGCTGGCCTTTCAAAAAAAGTTCGCCAAGAACCCGGACGCCATGGCCTGGCTCTGGAAGGACCACACGGGCGTCGCCGAGGCGGCCGAGATCACCCGTCTGGCCGCCGCCATCCGCCCCCAGTACCTGGCCAAGTGCGGCGGCACCTACTCGAGTGAATGGTTCTTCAGCAAGATTCTGCACTGCCTGCGGACCGCCCCCGCCGTGTTCGATGCCGCGCACACCTGGGTCGAGTGCGCCGACTGGGTTCCCGCGATGCTCACCGGCACGGAGGCGCCGGACAAACTCACGGTGGGCGTCTGCGCTGCCGGTCACAAGGCCATGTACAGCGACGACTGGGGCGGTTACCCCGACGCCGAGTTCCTTGGCAAAATCGAACCCGAACTGGGCAAACTGCGGGCGCGGCTCCGCCCCAAAGCTCACACGATCGACCGGGCGGTGGGCGGCCTCACGCCAGCCTGGGCGGCGCGCACCGGGCTGCCCGCAGGCATCCCCGTGGCTGTCGGCGCCTTCGACGCCCATCTGGGCGGCGTCGGCTCGGGCATCGCTCCGGG
>DAOOQY010000898.1:0-2314 GCA_035389025.1 Verrucomicrobiota bacterium | reverse complement strand
CTCTCCTGGATGGCGCGCACAATCCCGCCGGCGTCCACGCCCTGGAAGCTGCCCTCAGCCTGTACTACCCGGATCGCCGCCCCGTCATGATCTTCGGCGTGCTCCAGGACAAGGACTGGTCGGCTATGTGTCATCGCCTCTCGCCTCTGGCGCAAGCCCTCTATCTGGTGCCCGTATCGAGCGCGCGCAGCGCCCGCCCGGACGATTTGCGCCCGGCTTGCCAGGTCACCGCCGCCCATGTGCCGATCCGGATTTGCGCATCGATCGAGGAAGCGCTCGAACTGACCCGCGACGCCCCGTTCCGGTTGATTACCGGCTCGCTCTATCTTGTCGGGGAAGCCCTCGAAAAGCTCTCTGGACAGTCCGCCCCGGCGGTGGGCGAACGGGCTTTGAACGAGTGGACTCCCGGCTCGGCCTCCAGACGCTGATCTGTTTACCGCGGGACGAGCTTCGTGAGATCGAAGTTGAAGATGAGCTGGACACCCGCAAGGAAGACGAGTGCGTAAATCAGCTTGAAGAAGCCTTCTTCCGAGAACTTCCTGTTGAGCCACACGCCCAGCCAGACGCCGATCGGCACAACCGGCAGCAAGAAGGCGCTCGATTGAAGGGTGTGTCCGTTGATGATCCCCTCGGAGGGCACCCATCCCCAGCCCACCCAGTCGCGGTCCAGGCAGTAGAAGGGGAGCTTGATCCAGTTGATCCAGGTGAAGACGAGCACGGTGGTTCCGACGTACATCACCTTGGGCAGACGCTGCGGGATGAGAAACATGCTCACGACCGGCCCGGCGCCATGAGCGAAGGTCGATGTGATTCCCGATGCGATCCCGCAAGGAATTCCAACCGCGTGACTCGGCTCGAAGGCCCCCTCCGCCCTGAACACGGCTTCCTTGACCAGTTGAAAAGTCACAAAAGCGACAGCCAGGAGTCCGATGGCAAGATTGAGTTCCCGCGCCGAGAACCGCCCAATCAACTGCACGCCGATCACAACTCCCACCACGACGCCCGGCAACAGGTAGACAAGGTTCTTGCGTTCCCACTTGCCCCAGTAATGGTAGATCGAAAAAAGGTCGCCCGCGCACAACAACGGCAGGAGAATGCCAATCGCGTCCTTGGGCCCAAAGGCGAGAACGCAAAGCGGCGTCGTCAACATGCCCAGGCCACCGCCAAAACCGGCCTTGGATAGACCGATGAACAGCGCAGCCAGTATGGCAACGGAAATCCGGACATGTTCCTGCACGCCGCTCGTTTAAGGAGCGCCCGGTCCTCTGTCCAGCGTGGAATGGACGCGTGGAACTTAAGGGCTGACCCTGGCCCTTGAAGGAATAGTTTGCGCGCCGTGAGCGGCGGGTCCAGTGTCACCTCGATTATCACGCAACCATGAACGATCAACTCGATCCCTGTCTCCAATCCGCTTTCCCATCCACCCGCCGGGCCTTTCTCCGATCTGCTGCCCGAGGGGCGGCGTTGTTGAGCGCTGTCCCCTATGTGGCTTCGCCGGCTGTCCAGGGCGCCAACGACCGGATCGGCGTCGGTTTCATCGGCGTGGGCGGGCGCGGCATGAGCCACGTTGCGACCGTTCAGAAGCTGATTCAGGACGGGGAACGCCTTGCCATCGTCGCCGTCAGCGACACCTACGGGCATCGATTGGACGAGGCCTGCCGGATCACGGGCGCCAAGAAGTACCGGCGGTATCCGGACCTGCTGGCCGACCCCGAGGTCCAGGTTGTCTGCGTCGCCACGCCCGATCGGCTGCATGTGCCCCAAGCCCTGGCGGCCATCCGCGCCGGCAAGGACGTCTACTGCGAGAAGCCGATGGGGCACTGGACGCAAACGGCTCTCAGCCGCGAGTTTTACCACGAGACACAAAGGCTCGAGCGGATCGTGCAGATTGGCAACCAGGCCAATTCAAGCCCCGAATGGCGCATGGTCGGCGACCACATCCGCCAAGGCGCCATCGGACGTCCCCAACTCGTGCTGGCCGGTTTCTACCGGGACGGCGACTGGGGCGAGCGGATGCCGATCCCGGACCGCACGGCCCAAGCGGGCCCCGATGTCGATTGGGAAGGCTTTCTGGGCGACGCACCCAAGGTGCCGTTCACCGTCGATCGGTTCTTCAGTTGGCGGAAGTACCTCGACTATGCGGGCGGGCCGTGCACGGACCTCTTTCCGCATGTCTACACCCCCTTCGTCAGCCTGCTCGGCCTCAAGTTCCCGTCTCTGGCAGTGGCCTCGGGCGGCATCTTCAAATACGACACGTACGATCGCGAGGTGCCCGACACGTTCAACATGTGCCTTGATTACCCCCAGAAGCTCA
>DAOOQY010000897.1:0-2317 GCA_035389025.1 Verrucomicrobiota bacterium | reverse complement strand
CCGGTCCTCGCAGATGGCATTGACGCTTTCCTCGCCCAGACCAGTGATTTCCGAGGGGCACTCGAAATCCCCTTCCGGTTCTCGAAAACGCAACAGACCACGGGTCGTCCCCAGCCAGAGCCGGCCCTGGCGATCCTCACACATCGCCTGAATTCCGCCGCCCGCATAACCTTGCGCGTCAGTGAATCGGTCCCAGCGCCCGGTATCGACCTCGTAGCGCCAAAGGACTTCCCGCGACGGGTCCCGCCCGAGGTTGCGCACACCGGCCAGCCAGAGCCGACCGACACGGTCTTCGAGCAAGGCGCTTGTCGAGAGCAAGGGCAAGGGAGTTCGGTGCACCTCGAAGCGGTCCCCTCGCCACTCGCACAGTTCGTTGCCCCCAAACATGCCCACCCACAACCGGCCGCTCTGGCCCTGGTGAATCGGGGCGACGAGCGGACCGCAGCCGCCGTCCTGGCGTGTGTAGCGGACAAACTGGCGCCGAACCGCATCCCAGCGGCTCACATCAGCGCTCCTGCTCAACCACAGCGCCCCGTCCGCATCCACAGTGGGGTGCCGCGCGTTGTCCAGCCCCGGCTCATCCTCGGTATCGTAGTTGATGAACAGGCCCTGCTCCCGGTCGACACAAGTCAAACCCCATTCCCTGGCGTCCGGGTTCATCGTCAGCCACAGATAGCCGCGCCCATCTTCGGCCAAACCCCCAATGTCATTCCCGGGCAAACCATCCTCCTTCGTGAAAACCCTGAAACGGGCGCCATCGAACTGAGCCACGCCCCCTCCCTCCGTGGCCAACCACAAGTCCCCGTGCCGATCCTCGAGAATCCCGTGCACCGTGGCCACCGGCAGCCCCTCGCCCACGCCATAGGTCTGCCAGGCCCCATGTCGAACACCGCGCCCGACCGGAATCACCCGGCCCCGCCCCGCCGCCACCACCCGCCCCGTCACTGGCGGCGCTGTCAGTTCCACTCGAGCCCGCTCACCCGCACGCACCTCGACCGAAACCGCGGCTTTTGGGTCGCCGCCGCGCTGGTCCACCAGCACCTTGTACGCGCCAACGGGCAGTTCGACCGTAAAGGCCCCGCTCCGATCCGTGAGCGGATGCAGCACGGCCGTGGGGGCGGCCGCCGATTGGATGCGTACCCGCTTCATGGTTCCGGGGGGCGAGTTGTCCTCGAGCCTCACCTGGCCCGCCAACCATCCCCGGACCACGTTCGAACGTACCAGCCACACCTCCCCACGACAGTCCCGCCGGTTCATCGAGTTCCCATTCACCCAGCCGATGACCCCGGACTGCCAATTGGTCTGCGTGCCCACCAGCCGATCCGTGTCTGTCACGGTCGCCGTGAACTCGACAATCCGATCCGGTCCCAGGCGGTGCTTCTCTTGTGTCATACTCCCAACGTCAACCCGAAATTCGTACCACCGCCGGCTGCCCTCCTGCCGAGTCGCCGACCGAAAATGAACCGGGGGGCCATAGATCACGTTCCCGACCCCCCAAGCGCTCAGCGTGAGTTCTTTCTCTTCTGTGCGGCCGAAAGCCAGCGGCCCGTGCTCGCCGGGGCCGGCCGGGAATCGCACGGAGACCCCGGCCGAATCGTCATTGCCGAAGAGATTGAAAGGGTTCTCGGGTGGTTCGTCGCGCTCGGCGTCCTGCACCTCGATCGCCACGTACAGCGCATTTGTGGACTCGCTGTACGCCACGCGAAACGACGCCGAATAATCCTCGTCATCGGTCGGACGTGCCCCCCACACCGGGACGGTCATCGCATACCGCGGCAGGTGCGCCGGCCAGTCGGACAGGTCGCCGTCGATCACGAGCCGCGCGGCGTCGATCGGATACGCCAGCGCGACGCCGTGATCGCCCGCGCACACGCTTGACGACAGGAGCAGCATGAGGCAGGTCAGTCCGCACCATCTCGCTCCGTCTGACGCAGGGAACAGCGCCGACCTGTCCGCCGAAGCAGGTGCGAAGGCGGAGGCTTTCCCCTTCGCTCTTCGAGCTTCGGCGGACAGGTCGGCAGGCAGGCGTCGGGGGCTACAGGTTGGAGTGCCCTCGATCATTGCTTCGGGGCCGGGGCGGCCTCCCGCAGGCCGTGCCGCCGAATCCGTTGGCCCTTTGCCCTTCATCATGATGAGGCTCCAGTTGGTCTGGGACTCCTGGCACTGGTGTCACCGCCACTCTAATTCAACCGCGCTCGGTGGAAAGGCGGTTCTTTCGCCCGCGTCTCTGCGTGCTCTGCGTCTCTGTGGTGAATCCCGTCGATGACTGTCACCGTCCCGGATTGAACCACAGAGACGCAAAGAGCGCAGAACTGAG
>DAOOQY010000896.1:0-2328 GCA_035389025.1 Verrucomicrobiota bacterium | reverse complement strand
AAGTTCCGGCGAATTGATGAAGCCATCGAGCGACGCGATCAGATTGGTCAGTCCGTCGCTGATCTCCGCGGTCTTGATCTCCCCCACCTTGCTGTCCAGGCGGGTGATGAGTGCGGTGAGGCGATCCGCCAGGCCAGCCAGATCGACTTTTGTCAACTGGGCGAGGATTTGCTGGATGCGGGTCGGTTCGGTTGGAATCTCCGGGTAGATTTCATCGACTTGGTGGAACACGGGCGGGGCGGGATGCGACTTGGCCTCGACATTCACGTAGAGCACGCCGGTCAGAAGGCTTTCGGCTTCGAGTGTGGCTCGGGTATTCTCGGTCAACCACGCAGAAAGTCCCGACGGGACATGCGCGGCGGCCTCCGGGCCGAGGCGTTCGACAATCAGCCGCTCGTGGACTTCCATCAGCACAGGCATGGCGTTGTCCGCCGGCGCCTGGTTGTACCGGACCATCACCCGTTTGACGTATCCGATCGGCACCCCGCGGTACTTGACCGGCGCCCCGTTGTCCAGTCCGTTGAGCGAACCGTCGAAATAGGCGATGCATTCCTCGGTGCGCGAAAACCATCGCGACGAACTGAACAGAACCACAGCCGCCAACGCAAGCGCCAGGCCGCAGACGACGAAGACGCCAATGGTGGCCGGTTTGACTCGAGTGCTCATACCGTCAACGGGTTGCCGAAGACCGCGTGCGCCGGTCCGGCTGCCTCGGCGCCGGACCCGCCGCGCGTGAGAAAAGCGCGCAGCGCCGGATCGTTCGCCTTCTCCAACAACGCGCGCGGCGGCCCCTGCGCGCGCATCGTCCGGGTGGACCCGTCCAGGAAGAGGCAGTCGTCGGCGATGGCGAAGATGCTGGCGAGTTCGTGCGTCACGACCACAAAGGTTGCCCCCAGGCTGTCGCGCAACTGCAGAATCAGTTCGTCCAGGTTCCGAGACGTGACCGGATCGAGCCCCGCGGATGGCTCGTCGAGAAAGAGGATGTCCGGATCCAAAGCGAGGGCGCGCGCCAGTCCGGCGCGTTTGGCCATGCCGCCGGACACTTCGGACGGATAAAAGTCCTCGAAACCGCGCAGCCCAACCAGCGACAGCTTGAGCCGCGAGACGTCCCGAATCTCGGCGGGCGTCAGGTCGGTGAACTCGCCCAGCACCAGCCCGATGTTCTCGGCCAATGTCATCGAACTCCAGAGGGCGCCGTTCTGGAACAACACGCCAAAGGACCGCAGCCGCTCCTGCCGGGCTTCGGGCCCGGAGCCCCAGAAAGGGATGCCGTCGTAGAGAACCTCGCCGTCCGCCGGCGCGCACAGCCCGATCAGGGCCCGCAAAAGCGTGCTCTTGCCACAGCCGCTGCCCCCCATAATCACGAACACCGCGCCCGACCGGATTCGCGCCCGGATACCCCGCAGCACCACAAACGGACCGTAGGCGAGCGTCATATCCCGGATTTCGATCTTGTCGAGGCGCGTCGGCATGTTCGGAAGCGGTGTCACGGGACGCAACGCTAGATGTCGAGGGCGCTGCAAACCACCGCAAACACGCCGTCCGACACAATGATCGCCGTGATGCCGGTCACCACGGCCGTTGTGGTCGCCCGACCGACTGCGGCCGCGTTGCTCCCGCACTGAATGCCGCGGTGGCATCCGGTCAACGCCGCCAGCACGCCGAAGATCGTCCCCTTCCCGATGCCCAGCACAAACGAGACGACGCTGACGGCGTCGATCGTCCGACGCGCGTAAACGGTCGGCGCCACGTCCAGCATCAATGTCGATACCGCATAGCCGCCGGCAATCGCAATCGCATCGGCGAACACGCACAGCAGCGGCATCATCAGGATCAAAGCCATCAGCCGCGGCAGGACCAGAAACTCGATCGGCGAAATCCCGCAGGCCTGAAACGCGTCGATTTCCTGATTCACCCGCATGGTGCCCAACTGGGCGGCGAAGGCCGCGCCGGTGCGCCCGCACATAATGACACCGGTCATGAGGCATGCCATCTCCCGGACCGTCGCGATGGCCACCAAATCCGCGCTGTAGATCGTGGCGCCGAACCGCGCCAGTTGCAGAGTGCCGACGAACGCGAGGATCAGCCCGACAATGAAGTTGATCAGGGCGACAATGCCCAGGGCCTGGGGACCGCACTCCTGCATGACCAGAAACGTGTCCGTCCACCTGAACTGCGCCCGCCCGCGCAACAACCTAAACAGAGCAACCACGCATTCGCCCAGGAATGTCAGAAAACCACCCGCGCCGCCCGCGAACGCCAGCACCCCCTCGCCCACCCGTTCCAGCCAGGTCGCAGAGCGCGCCCCGGAGGCAGGCGCACGTTTGT
>DAOOQY010000895.1:0-2331 GCA_035389025.1 Verrucomicrobiota bacterium | reverse complement strand
CGGCCTCATCCGCGACGCGTTGATGCCCTCCCTCACACCATCATGCGTTAAGCCCGGCATGGAACCTCTCTCGCTTCATCAGGTCGCGGCGGCCTGCCGCGGCGACATCCTCGCCGGCGCTCCAGACTTGGTTGTGCGGCGCGTGGGCACCGATTCGAGGCAAACCGAGCCGGGCGATTTGTTCGTGGCGCTGGTGGGGGATCGCCATGACGGGCACGCGCACATCGCGACCGCCGTCGAGCGGGGCGCGATCGCGGTGCTGGGGGCGCGCAGCCGTCGGATCGCGGCGCCTTCGGGCTGCGCCCTGGTCGTGGTGGACGACACCCGGCGCGCCTTGGGGGAGTTGGCGGCGGCCTATCGTTCCGGTTTCGATTTGCCGGTCGTGGCGGTGGCGGGGTCGAACGGCAAGACGACAACCAAGGACTTGATTGCGGCTGTGTTGTCTGAGCGTTACGCCAGTCTGTCGAGCGAGGGCAACTACAACAACGACATTGGCGTGCCTTTGACGCTGCTGCGTGTCGAGCGGCGCCACCAGGTGGCCGTGGTCGAGGCGGGCACCAATCACCCCGGAGAGCTGGCCCTGCTGCTCGGGCAAATCCAGCCCACGCACGGAGTGCTCACGAGTCTGGGGCGGGAGCATCTCGAGTTCTTCGGCAATCTGGGGGGGGTGGTGGACGAGGAGGGCTGGCTGGCGGAGTTGCTTCCCGCTTCCGGCACGCTCTATGTCAATGGCGACTCACCGGGGATCGAGGACGTGGTGGCTCGCACCCGCGCCGCGGTCGTGCGGGCCGGGTGGGGGGCGAACGCGGACTGGCAGGCGACGGGGCTCGACACCGATGCGGACGGGATGCGTTTTGGGGTGCGGGCGCCGCGTCCCGATTGCAGCGGGACGTATCGCATCCGCGCCTGGGGGCGGCATCAAGTCGTGAACGCCCTGCTGGGATTGGCGGTGGGGGCGGATTTCGGATTGACGCGCGCGCAGATGCAGGCGGGGCTCGACGCTTTTCGGCTCCCGCGCATGCGTCTGCAACTTTCCGAGTGGCGCGGGATTTCCGTGTTGGAGGATTGCTACAACGCCAACGAAGACTCGATGACCGCGGCGCTGGACACGCTGCGGGCCATGCCGTGCCCGGGGCGGCGCCTGGCCGTTCTCGGGGACATGGCCGAGTTGGGCGGGCACGCGGCCGAGGCGCACAGGGAGGTTGGCCGGCGGTCCGCCGGTGTCGTGGATCAGTTGATTGCCGTCGGCCGGATGGCTCCCGTGATGGCTCGAGCGGCGCGGGACGCAGGATTGCGGGACGTCGTCGAATGCGAGGACGCGTCGGCGGCTGCGTCGGCTCTGGCGGGCGCGGTGCGTGCGGGCGATCTTGTGCTGGTGAAGGCTTCGCGCGCGACGCGGCTCGAAGGTGTGATCGAGGGTCTGAAGGCTGCGTGGGCGGGCGGCGGGACGTGAGGGGGGGGCATGCTCTACTATCTGAGCCAATACTTGCAGCAGAGCGCCCACGGGACAGGGTGGGAGGAGACGCTTTCGGGCTTGCGGTTGTTTCGGTACATCACCTTTCGCACGGCCGGGGCGGCGGTGACGGCCCTTCTTTTGAGCTGGTGGCTGGGGCCCAAGGTCATCGTTTGGCTCAAGCGGCTCCGATTCGGGCAGGAGTACCGGGACGCGGCCGATGCGGGTGGCGACTTGAGAGCCCGGGTGTTGGACAAGAGGGGCACGCCGACCATGGGCGGGCTTCTGATCGTGATGGTGATCGATCTGACGGTCCTGCTCTGGGCGCAATGGAACGCGATGACGGTGCTGACGCTGGCTTCGCTGGTGGGATTGGCGGGTCTCGGGTTCTACGACGATTACGCGAAGATCGCGCTGCAGGACGGCAAGGGTGTGCGTGGCCGGGTCAAGCTCTGGGTGCAGGTGCTTTTGGCCCTGTTCATTGCAGGCTACCTGTGGTACCTGCCGGACACGCGGGAACTGATCGCGTCGGTGATCGTGCCGTTCTACAAGCATCCGATCACTGCGGGCGCGCCGGTGCTCGGGATGGTTGTGACCGTGTTCACGATCGTCGGCAGCTCGAACGCAGTCAATCTCACCGATGGTCTGGACGGACTGGCGATCGGCTGCACGCTGATCGTGACCGCGGTTCTTCTGATCGTGACCTATGTCGCGGGCCACGCGCAGTTTGCCGAGTATTTGAGGGTGCCCGCGGTGTCGGGCGCCGGGGAGCTGACCGTGATTTGCGGAGCGATGTTTGGAGCGTCGCTCGGGTTTCTCTGGTACAACTGCCATCCGGCGCAGGTATTCATGGGCAACACCGGCGCGCTGCCGCTGGG
>DAOOQY010000894.1:0-2339 GCA_035389025.1 Verrucomicrobiota bacterium | reverse complement strand
ATCGGCGGCTATTTTGAGACCGCGCCCAGCTGGGAGCAGGTCCTGCGGGCGATTGAGTTCGGCCAGGATCATGGCCTTCCAAAACCGCGGCGCGGGACTGGCCTGCGCGTCTCGTAATAGGACGGCGCGGACCATGCGCTGGTCTCGATCGACTTCCCAGGCCTCGAGCTCGCGCAGCGCGTCGCCGGGCCGGCCCGACCGGTAGGCGAAAGCGGCTCGGAGAAGGCGCTGGAAGGCTCCCGACCAGTGCTCCTCCCGGATCTCCTCGAGCCGGTCCAACAGGCCGCGCAAGGCAAATAGCGTGTCGTCATCGGCGGGTTGGAGCAACAGGCCTTCGGTGAGGAAGAGCGCCGACTCGGACTCGGCTGTCGCGCCGAAGCGCCACCGGGCCTCGCGACACAGACGTTGATAAGCGGCCACGTCACCCTGCGACAGGGCTGCCGCAGCGCCGATGCGCCAGGCGATGGGCGTGGCGTCAGCCCCCGCCGCCAGTTCGACGAATCGCGGGGCCGCTGCTTGCCACTGGCCATCCAGCGCCTGGATGGCCGCGCTCAGCAGGTTCAGGCGCAGCAGTTCCTCGGCGGTCCAAGGATACTCGCCGGTGCTCGACAACGCCTCCCGCAGTTCCGCCTCCGCCTCGGTGACGCGCCCCTGTCGACAGAGACTCTCGACCAGGGCGCTGTAGCAGTTGTACGCGCTCAAGCCGGCCTTTGGCCATACACTGCGCACGCTCTCGCGCACCGCCAATTCCGCCTCCCGGTGCTTGCCCAGGCGCATCAGGCTGCGAGCATACGTCAGCCCGGTCTGGTCCGAAAGAAAGAACCCGGTCAACGTCGGCGCCAATGTGAAGGCGCGTCGCAGCAACGGCTCGGCTTCCGCATCGCGGTCCATCGCATGCAGGGCGAATCCCTCGAGGGAAAGCGCCAGCGCGATCGCGTTGGTGGCGGGCGGCACGCGGCCCAGGAACTCGGTGCCGAGCGCCTCGAGCTCGGTCCGCCCCCATTCCGTATCCCCAGCCCAAAGGCGCGACGCAATCGTATGGACCCGCAGATAGTCCCGGACGGACAACTGCTGGTCAGGCGTCAGGTTGGGCAGCAAGCCAGGCACCGTGAGCTGCTGGTCCGAGACGGTGGGTAACAAGGCCCGGATGCGATCGCCCTGCCGGACTTCGGCGCGAAACTCATTCAGGATGCGGGACTGGTATTTCCAAATCGTGGCTCGCACCGTCAATTCCGCCGCGGGCGAGTTTGTGAGCCGGGCGGCGGTGAGGACATCCGCGGCGTCCAGGAGCGATCGCAAACCGCGGATGTTCCCTTGCTGGCTCATGGTTCCGGCGGAGCGATCGAGCAACCCAACCACAAACGCGGCCACCGCTTGAGCACGGGCCGCTTCCGCCTGCGCGGTCTGCCGGGCCTCGGCCTCCTCCTGCTGGGCGAGGTGCAGTTGCCGCTCGCGCGCCAGTGTGAAGGCCAGCGCCACCACGCCGATCACCAAAGCCACCACGACCGCACTGCCGGCCGCGAAGGCCAGTCGATGCCGCCGCCAGGCCTTCTGCAACCGGTACACCGTGCTGGGGGGACGTGCGCTGACAGCCTCGTTGTTCAAGTGCCGCTGGAGGTCGGCCCCCAGCCCATTGGCAGTCTCGTAGCGCCGGGTGCGATCCTTCTCCAGACACTTCATCACGATCCAATCCAGGTCGCCCTTGAGCAGGTTGACCAGCCGGGGCGGGTCGGCTGAGCGACGCTGGGCGGTCGTGGTCAATTCCTCGCGTTGCAGGGCCGTCAGCCGCGTGCTCGGGCGCAGCGGTTCCTGGTCGCGCACGGCCCGACGCATCCCGTCGATCCCGCCCGCCATGAGTTCCTTTGGATCGAACGGGGTCTTCCCCGTCAGCAGTTCGTAGAGCACCACACCGAGACTGTAAATGTCGCTGCGGGTGTCGATGTCCAGGCCGCTCATCTCCGCCTGTTCCGGACTCATGTAGGCCGGCGTGCCGATGAACTGATGCAACTGCGTGTACACCGTGGCGTCGGTCAGTCGCGCCATTGGCGAGATGGCTTTGGCGATGCCGAAATCGATCACCTTCGGCACAGGCACCCCGTCGTGCAGGGTGACCAGGATATTCGACGGCTTGACGTCGCGATGGATGATTCCCTTCTGGTGCGCGTGCTGGATGGCATGGCAGACCCGAATCAACAGCTCGATTCGCTCCCGCGTGCTGAGCTTGGCTTGATCGCAGTACTCCGTGATCGGCAACCCGCGCACCAACTCCATGACGAAGAACGGACGGTTCAGCGAGATTTGAGATTTGAGATTTGAGATTTCAGATCCAAGGGCGTCGA
>DAOOQY010000893.1:0-2342 GCA_035389025.1 Verrucomicrobiota bacterium | reverse complement strand
CCCCGGCCAACGCGAGTGAAGACGGTATTTGCCGGCGACGGGCCGTCGCCGCTCCGCTTCATGCATTGGCCCTGGTTCGAAAAGCGGCTTCCGCAAAAGGGGTTGCCAACCTCGCTTTGGCGCCTAAGCTGAAGGCAGTCCTATGACGTCAACACACATCACCCGCCGCGGTTTTCTCGGGAGCACCGCCTCCGCCATTGTCGCCAGTCAGACCTTGATCGCCCGCGCCCACGGGGCGGAGGCCATTCCCGGGTTCGACCAGACGAAGACCGATGCGGATCAGAGCAAGCCGTGGGAGCCGTTTAGCGATCGCAAGGTCAGGGTTGGCCTGGTCGGTTATGGTCTGTGCCAGTTCTCGGCCGCTTTCGAATTCCAGAACCACCCCAACGTCGAGGTCGTGGCGGTAAGCGACTTGTTCCCGGACCGCTGCGCCGCACTGGCCAAACACGTCAAGTGTTCGAAGACCTACCCGTCCCTCGAAGAAATGGTCAAGGACGACCGGATCGAGGCGATTTTCGTGGCGACCGACGCGCCGTCGCACGCCCGGCATTGCATCGAGGTGCTCAACCACGGCAAGCATGTGTGCACGGCGGTTCCGGCGTTCCGGGGCGACATTGAAGACGCGGAGCGGCTGCTGGCGTGCGTGAAGAAGAACGCCGGTCTCGTCTATGCGATGTTCGAGACCTCCGTTTTTCACGACGATTTGTACGCGATGGAGAAGCTGTATGCGGCGGGTGTTTTTGGCCACATCGTCTATTCGGAGGGGGAATACTGTCATCCCCACTCCCTGGGATCGCCTTCGCTCGGCTCGTACAAGGACTGGCGCAAGCACGGTTGCCCGATGTGGTATCCGACACACGCCACCGCCTACTATGTCGGAGTCACACACGGGAGCTTTGTCCAGGTGAGTTGCCAGGGAACGGCCGCGTTCGATCCGAGCGCGCGCCAACCCAATGGCATCGGCAACATCTTCAAGTCCGAGGTCGGGCTGTTCCGAACCAGCGAAGGAGGGCTCTGCCGCATCATCATCTGCAATTCCCAGGGGGAATACCTCGAAGCGGGCCGGATTCGGGGGGAGTACGCCGGCTACGACTGGCACAATGGGCGGGCGGATGGATTTGTGGGCGACGCTGTCGGACAACAACGCCTCAAGGAGGCGATGGCACGGGGCGTGCCCCGAAAGAAATACGCCCTGCCGCCCGGTGTGGCTCCGGGCGGGCATGGCGGATCGCACGGCTATCTGGGGGACGATTTCATCGACGCGATCCTGCGCGGGCGCAAACCGGCGGTCGACGTGATCGATGCGCTGAACATGACCGTTCCCGGTTACTACGCGCATCTCTCAGCCGTGAAGGACGGAGAGACGCTGAAGATTCCGCAGTATTCTTAAAGCGCATAGCCCGGGCGGTAAGGCGGATTGATGAACTGATCCGCCTCCGGGCAATGCGGGAACCGCATGTTGACGGCGTCCCATTCGAGTTTCTGGTTCATGCGGATGGCGATGTTTCCCAGGAGAACGACCTCGGTGAGATGGGCGGCGTGATCGGCCAGGTTGGATCCCGCGGGTTGGCCGCCCCGACACGCATCGAGGAACTCCTTCCAATGCCCGACGGAGCGCGGGAGTTTCTGGGGCGGGCGTCCAAACTCCTGGCGCTTGCTTTCGGGGATCAGACGGTCGCGCAGCATGATCCCCTTGTCGCCCACGTACATGGTGCCGTCGTTCACCGCGAACTCGGCGTCGGAATCCAGCTCTTCGGGCCGGGGCGGGCGCATGCCACCGTCATACCAGAAGATGCTCAGCGGTCCGTGCGTGTCGCTGGCTGCGAATTTGTAATGAGTGATGGAAGCCAGGGGCGCGGTTTCGCTGCTGATCTCCTTGGGCCGCTGCCAGTTGGTCGAGCAGGCCTCGACGCTCACCGGGTCGCCAATCTTCATGGCCTTGAAGACGGCGGACAACTCATGGCAGCCGATGTCGCCGAGCACGCCGGTGCCGAAATCCCACCAGCCGCGCCATGCAAACGGGTGGTAGCAGGGATGATAGGGACGCATGGGAGCGGGGCCGATCCAGAGATTCCAATCGAGGTGCGCAGGGCAGGGCGGAGTCTCCGTGGGGCGCGACACGCCGCGCGGCGAGATGTCCGGATTCCGATTGGACCAGGCGTGGACCTCCTTCAGCGTGCCGATGGCGCCGGCCCAGATCATCTCGGCGACGCGGCGGGCCTCTTCGCCGGCCTGGCCGAAATTGCCCATCTGGGTGGCGACCTTGGTTTCGCGGGCGATCCGGCCGAGCATGCGGGCTTCATAGACGCTGTGAGTCAGCGGCTTCTGGCAATGGACATGTT
>DAOOQY010000892.1:0-2349 GCA_035389025.1 Verrucomicrobiota bacterium | reverse complement strand
CGCTTACCGGGCGAGAATCCGGCCCCGCGAGCCTCGCCTTTCCCGCCAAGGCTCAAAGCCGCACTTTAAACTTGGAAACCGGCACGAGCGAACTAGTGTTGGCGCCGGTGCGTTACTGTGTCCTTTTGCTCTGCCTGCCGCTCCTGGCGAGTCCGCTGGTGGCCGCGCCCGCCAAGCCGGCGAAAATCGTCAAGGTGCTCCCCCATTATGTGGATCTCGAGGGGCGGGTCGCGCTCGCCCCGAGCCTGTTCGAGCGCGATGCCTACCAGGCCGCGCTGCGCCAGGACCGGGCCCTCTGCTCGGGCCTTCGTTTCGACGTGCGGTGGAAAGCCAGGTCGTCGCCAACCGCCAAGCTCAAACTGCGACTCGAGTTGGTGACTTCGACGGGGAGCCGCGAGCGTCCGCTGGTGCTCGAAACGCCGATCCGGCCAAAGTGTTTCGGGGGGTGTTGGGCGCGGTTGGGGCTCGAGGGCGAGGCGTTCCGCAACGCGGGCGAGGTGATCGCGTGGCGCGCCACCCTGTGGAACGGAGACCGACTCGAGGACGAGCAGCGCTCTTTCCTGTGGTGAATCGTCGTTCCGCGTGTCACCGCGTTTCCCATGCGGTGCCATCGCCCAGAATCTGACCAGTGGTCGGCCTCGGGTTGCGGCTTCGTCGCCCAGTGTCACAGTGAATTGTCATGCCATTCATGCAAGCCACAACCGTCTCGATCCCTTGGGTCAAAGTTGTTCTCGTCTGTCTGCTGGCCTGTCCGCCGATCCGCGGCGCGGGACGGACGATTGCGTACGGTGATCCGCCCCGGTCTCCGCGGCTCGGGGAGTCTTGGCGAGGCGCCCGGCGGGTGGCGCTCGCCCATTCGGGCGGCGCCGGGTTTGCGATCAATCTGTCGAGCCGCGAGGAATCGCGGATCGCCCACAACACCCTCTACGCCGCCGGGGAATACGCGGACTCGGCGTGGGAGGGGAGCGTGTCGAATTGCGTGGCTGGGACGACCGCGTCGACGTTCAAGGAGTTGACCCTGCTTCGAGTCAATTACTTCCGCGCCATGGCGGGCGTGCCATCGACGGTCGTTTTGGATGACACATTCAACAGCAAGAACCAGGCGGCCGCTCTGATCATGGCCGCCAATGACATGCTGAGCCACACACCGTCAGCCGAGTGGCATTGCTACACCGCCGCCGGTCAGGAGGCGGCGGGCAACTCCAATCTCGCCTTGGGATCGTCCGGGCCGGATGCAATCAGCGGTTACATCGAAGACGACGGCGCAAACAACTACCCCGTCGGACACCGTCGCTGGGTGCTCTACCCCCAGACGCGGCTGATGGGCACGGGCGACATCCCCTCTTCGGCCACGTGCCGGGGCGCGAACGCCAACTGGATTCTCGATGGGCACTTCTTCGACCCGCGTCCGGCCACGCGGGACGGCTTTGTCGCGTGGCCTCCTCCCGGTTTTGTGCCCTATCCGATCGTCTTTGCGCGTTGGTCCTTGTCCTACGGCGATGCCGATTTCGGCGGTGCGACCGTGAGCATGAGCGAGGGCGGTGTCCCGCTTGCGATCGTGGTCGAGCCGATCGAGACCGGTATGGGCGAGAATACCCTGGTCTGGTATCCGGCGGCTCTCGACCCGGCCTCCGTGTCGGCTTGCCCGCGTCCCGCGGCCGACACCACCTATGCGGTCGCGATTTCGAACGTGCTGGTCGCGGGCAAACCGACGAGTTATTCGTACTCGGTAACGGTGTTCGACCCCCAGGCGGCGGGTCCGGACACGCAGTGGGCGACTGTCACGGGGCCGAACCCGGCGGCGTTGAATCAGCCCAACCTCTACTCGATCAGCCCCCTGCCGCGCGCGACCGGCTACCAGTGGTTGTGCGCACGCCCCTCGGCGCTGAACGTGGTCGAAAGCGCCGACAGCGGTCTGGGCAGCTTCACGGCGAGGACCAGTCCGGACTACGATCTTCTGGTCACGGTGCCTTCATACTCTGGCAAGTTCTACAGGCTGGCGCATCCGGCGCCGACCGACCAGACCCTCACGTATCAGCGTCTCCTGCTGCCGGGCGCGGGGGCCCAGGTGTCGTTCCGCAGCCGGCTCACCCTGGCCACCAGCGGCCAGCAGGCCAAGGTGCAAATCTCGCCCGATGAGGGGTTGAGCTGGCGCGACGTCTACTCCCAGGCCGGCACCAACGACGTCGAGGGCGTGGGCGAACTCGAATTTGTCAACCGCACAGTGTCCCTGGCGTCGTTCGCCGGGCGCCCCATTCTGCTGCGATTCAATTACCAGGTCGACCCCGACCGCGCCTACTACGTCAACACGGATGTCGGCGTTGGGTGGCACTTCGACAACGTCAAGTT
>DAOOQY010000891.1:0-2349 GCA_035389025.1 Verrucomicrobiota bacterium | reverse complement strand
AACCGCTCTGGCTCTCGCGCCTCAAGCGCGCCTATCGCTTGAAACCAGGCCGTCAGGAGCGTCCACTCATGGGACGCGTGGCGCTGCACGCGGCAAGCCTCAATCTTCCTCATCCGGTGACCGGGGAAAACATCGAGATCGTCTGCCCGTGGCCCAAGGACCTCCGTGTGGCCGTGAAGTACCTGCGCCAGTTCGCGCCCGCGGCCTGAACCCTGCTCCCCGTTTCCCCCGGCCCGGATCCGTCTGGGGCTACACATGGCCTCACAGGTCCGCGACGTCGGGCAGGGGACCCGGCCCAGGGGTGCAGACTGCGTGCCCAGACGCGGCGCGACTTCTGACGGCGGGAGTCTCCATCCGTTGCAGGCCCGGTGCCCTCACCGGGCGACAGAATCCCGACAACGATCAGATGCACCGCCTGCTTTTTCTCTCGATTCGCCCAGTTCGCCTCTGCTAAAAGCAGACTGTTGAGTCAATAACTCAGAACTGAAACTAATGAAACTGCCAAAACTCAGAATCACCTGGGCCGCTCTGTTGACGGCGGCGGCCGTTGTGTCCGCCCGCGCGGATTACCCCGGCACCGTCCTCTCACAGGGCCCCGCTGCGTATTACCGACTGAACGAAACCACGGCCCCGCCGCCACTCACGCTCGAGGCGGCGAACATCGGCAGCGTCGGCGCCGCCGGCAACGGCGAGTTCCGCAACGGCGTCGAGCGGGCTGTGGCCGGCGCCATTGTCAGCGATCCGTCGAACCTCGCCGTCTCTATGCCGGGCGCCGAAGGCAACCGTGTCCGCATCCCGTGGAACGAAGCCTGGAACTCGGAGACTGCCATCACCGTCGAGTTCTGGGCCAAACCGGGCCAGACCAACGCGCTCGTGTGCCCGGCGGCCTCGGTCGAGTTCATCGCGGGCCCGCCGGCCCAGCGCAACGGCTGGCTCTTCTACCAGGGCGACACCACCCTCACGGGCGGCAACGGCTGGCTCTTCCGCTACTACAACAACAGCAGCCTGACCGCCGTCAGCGGCGCGGCCGTCACCATGGAGTTGAGCACCGACCAGTGGTACCACGTCGTCGGGGTCTACGACGGGACGAATATCAAGATTTACGTGAACGGCGTCGAGCGCGCGACCACTGTCTTCACGTCAACGCCGCGCGGGAACTCGAATCCCGACATCCCGTTGACCTTTGGCGCCCGGGCTGACGGCGTTTCCGGTTACTGGAACTACCAGGGCAGCATCGATGAAGCCGCCGTCTACACCACCGTCCTGTCGCCCGAACGCATCCTCGCCCACTACGAGGCCGGGATCGCAGCCGCCCCCGCGACACCCTACCAGCAGGTCGTGTCGAGCGACGCGCCCAAAGGGTATTGGCGGTTGAGCGAGGCCGGCGACGCCTTCGCGGTCAATGCCGGCACGCTCGGCAGCGCCGCCGACGCCAGAATCATCGCTCCCACGACCGTTGCCGTGGCCGGACCGACCGGCCCCGGTTTCGAAGCGGGCAACAAGGCCTTTCAGTTCACGACCGGTGGTTTTGTTCAGGCCCCCCCTCTCGATCTGAACACCAACGGCGTGACCATTACGTGCTGGGCCAAGCCCAGCGGGGCGCAGGCCGAGCACGCCGGCATTGTCTTCCACCGCGCCCGCCTGGCCACCGGCGCCAGCGGCACCACAGCCGGCCTCAAGATGGATGCCGTCGCCGGCCTGAACCTCAGCTACAACTGGGACGGCGACATGGCCACCTACAATTGGAATAGCGAACTGGCCCTGACCGACGGCGAGTGGAACTTCGTCGCCCTCATCGTCCACCCCAACAAGGCCGTTCTGTTCGTGCCCAGCAACTCGAATTACCTCCCGATCACGCGGCAAGGCTACGACATCAATCATGCCGTGCTCGAATTCGAAGGGAGCACCTACATCGGCATGGACCCCATGACCGACAACACCACAACCACACGCAAATTCGTCGGCTCTGTGGACGAGGTCGCGATCTTCGACCGCGCGCTCTCGATCGGCGAGACCTACACCCAGTACGCCGCTGCCGTCGGCAGCCTCGCCCCCAAAATCTTCGTCGACCCCGTGGCCCCGGTCGACCCGGTCTATGCCGGTGACTCTGTGACGCTGACCGTGGATGCGGGTGGCACGCCGAACCTGACCTACGTCTGGCGCAAGAATGGCACGCCCATCTCCAACGCGACTTCGAGTTCACTCACCATCACCAGCCTCGCCGCGTCGGACGCCGGCGATTACACCGTGGCTGTCAATAACAGCTTCGGCCAGGCCGTCAGCGCTCCCGCCAGCCTCTACGTCCTGAACCAGGAGACACCAAGTTTCTACAAGGACATCGCCGTTGCC
>DAOOQY010000890.1:0-2350 GCA_035389025.1 Verrucomicrobiota bacterium | reverse complement strand
CAAGTACCAGGTCGAGGCCTTCCGTCGGGAGGCGCCCCATGGCGGCTACGTGATCAGCGTGATCCGCGATATTCCCAAGGCCTCGATGGGGTTGATCGACTTTCTGGATCGCCCCAAGTGGCCCGCGCGGGATTGGGATTGGCAGGGAGACACGATTTGCCTGCTCGAGACGCACGAGGACTGCCGGAGCTTCGAGGCGGGCGGGCGATTGCGCGGGAGCATGCGGGTCAGCCATTTCGGAGTCGAGGCCCTCGATGAAGCGGAACTGGCCGTTACGCTGGCCGTCGAGGGCGGACGCGACTGGCCGCGGTCGACGCAGCGGGCGCGACTGCCGCGTCTGGAGCCGGGGAGCGTGTTTGAGGGGATCGCCCTGGATTTTGCGCTGCCGGAATCGGATCGCCCTGTGGCGGCGGTGGTCCAGGCCGAAGTGCGCGCGGGTCGACAGCGCTTTCGCAACCACTGGCCTGTCTGGATCGTACCGCGCCAATCCCTTCCCGCGGGGACCACGCTTCGAGCGGGCGCGCCGGGAGACGCGGGGGCGATGGCGGAAGTCTTTCCAGGCATCGAGGGGCCGTCCGGCGATGACCTGTCGGAAGTCCGAATCGCGGCGCGGTTCGATGACGGGCTGGTGGAGTTCCTCGAGAGAGGCGGGCGCGTGCTCATGCTGCCCGACGGCGGCGCCGGCAGCTTTGGGTTGTCGGCTCATTGGTTCTTGCGCGGCGCGCCTTATGTGCCGGGGCACGCGCTGATGGGCCGGGTGCCGCGGGCTTTGCTTGTGGAATTGCAGCACTTCGATTTGGCGGGCGATGTGATTCTCGATCTCCCGTTTCTCGACCAGGTTGATCCCGTTTTGCTGCTGTGGGACACGCACGACCACGGCACGGTCAAGACGCATGGCTTGGTGTTCGAAACGCGCGTGGGAGAAGGCCGCCTGCTGGTCAGCGCCTTGCGCCACGGGGGGGCGCAGAATGCCGCGGGACGCTGGTTGGCGGGCGAGCTTGTCCGCCACCTGGCGGAAGGGGAGTCGCCGCGCCATGCGGTTTCGCCCGGCGTTTGGAACGCGCTCAAGGCGAAGCTGCACGAGGACACGCTCAACGAGCGATTCAGTCACGACTTGACCGCGCGGCTGCAACCCGGCGCGTCGCACTGCATCGCCGTCCGCGTTTGCGATTGGTATGGGGCCGGCGGCATCTTCCGCCCGGTTACGCTCGGCACGGCGCCTTATGATCCTCGGACTGAGGTTCTGAAGTGAGGTCCTCTGTTTCGCTGCTTGCTGTGCCAGGGCTGCGCGGGTAAACCGATTCGGAATGAGCGCGTTTATCGACCTGGTGTTCGATCGAGACCAACGTCTCGCCATGCCCATCCTGACGTATCCCGGCGCTCCGCTGGTCGGAGCCACCGTGCGGCATATGGTGACTGATCCGCAGGCCCTGTTCGATGTCCTGGCCGCCCTGCACCGGAAGTTTGCCACACCCGTTGTGCTCACCGCCATGGATTTGAGCGTCGAGTCGGAGGCGTTCGGGTGCGAGGTTGCTTTCGCCGACCACGAGGTCGCGACGGTGGTCGGGCGGTTGGTGACGACGCGCGACGCGGCCGAGCGACTGGCGGTCCCCGAACCGGGCGCGGGACGGACCCGCGTGTATTTGGAGACCGCGCGGCGGCTGCGGACCCTGCCGGGCCGCCCGTTGGTGCTCGCGTCGATGCTGGGTCCGTTCTCTTTAGCCGCGCGGTTGTACGGCGTGAGTGAAGCGCTCGGCCTGACCATCGAGAACACGAATCTGACGCACCTGCTCCTGGAAAAGGCCACTGCGTTTCTCGCGGCGTACGCGAAGGCCTTCAAAGCGGCCGGCGCCGACGGCCTGGTGATGGCCGAACCGACAGCCGGCCTGCTCTCTCCGCGGGCGATGACGGCCTTTTCCTCGGCGTACATCCGCCGGATCGTCGAGGCGGTCGACGACGACACCTTCACCCTGATCCTCCACAATTGCGCCGCCAAGCTCATCCATCTCGACGCCGTCCTTCAGGCGGGCGCTCGCGTTTTCCACTTCGGCGCGCCCATGAATCTGCCAGGCGCCCTTGCCCAAGCCCCTTCGGACGTCATCCTGGCCGGCAATCTCGACCCCTCGGGAGTGTTCGCCCGGTCCACGCCCGAACAGGTTCGCGCCGCCACGCGCGCCCTGCTCGACGCCACACGGACGTTCCGCAACTATGTTCTGTCATCGGGATGCGATATCCCGCCTCAGACGCCGATCGGGAATATCGAGGCCTTCTTCGCTGTCGCCCGCGGCGCGGCCTGCTAGCAGGCTGTCGGACTTAGGGGCGCCCTGGCCGCGAGGGGCGGCTGGTCCCA
>DAOOQY010000889.1:0-2357 GCA_035389025.1 Verrucomicrobiota bacterium | reverse complement strand
ACCAACGGCTCGCGGTCTTCGAGGATCGCGGTGATAAACTCGTGCATGAGCGGCCCGTGCGACCCGCCGTGCCCGCCCGCCGGCACGCCGGGAGGGAGAGCCGGACGCGAGATGTCCGGCAGACTCTCCTCGATCTTACCCCAGTACTGCATCCCGGCCATGCGGCCCCGCTCGCCGAAGACGCGCCCCGTTTCGTTGACGAGCCCCGCGACCGACATGCTCATCAGCATCCGTGAAACGCCGCCTTCACTCGTCTCGAACAGGGCAATCTCGTCGGCAAACGGGTTCTGGTAGGCGTTGCCGCCAGGCCCATGGACCGCCGAGGTGCCTTTGAATCCCAGGCAGGACACCGACGTGAACCGTTGTCCTGTCACGCCCACATAAAAGGCCGTCGAATGCGTCGGGTACCAGAGAGGCGGGCTCCCGATTCGCCACCCTTTGTACGAATCAATCGGTGCCGTGACATGATGGTAATACTCGCCTTCGGAATAGACCAGACGCCCGAAACCGCCCGCGCGATAGATCGTGCGCATCGCGTGGCACGACGCGTGGTAGCAACTGGTTTCCGCCATCATGTACTTGAGTCCAGTCTGCTTGACCGTCTCGAACAGACGCTCCCCCTCCTCGATTGAACCGAATGTGGCCGGGACGGCGCACATCACATGCTTGCCGTGCTTGAGCACCTCGATGCAATGCCGGGCATGACTCGGGGCGTCCGTGGCGACAAAGACCGCTTCGATCGCTGGGTCCTTCACCAGCACTTCAAGCGACTCGTACGACTTCGAACAACGACATGCCTTCATCAGCCCATCACGCCGGTCGGAAAACAGGTCGCTCACCGCCACAACCTCCACATTCGGATGGTCCTGAAAACCGAAATCGGCCCCGAACCGGCAGACGCCGTACCCCACGATCCCCACACGGACCTTGCGCTCGGATACCGGCTCCCAGGCCTTGGGCGTCTCGTGCAAATCCGCAGCCCGGCCCGGCGCCGACCCCGCGCCCCCGAAAACCGCCGCCAGAGATCCGACCCCCAGCGTCTCAAGGAAGCCACGGCGCGGAAAGGCGCGGATTGTTGCGTTCGAGGCAGGATGCTCCGGAGAAGACGCGCTCTGTTTCATGGCGTTGCATCGTGCCTTATGAGGGCGGCAGGTCAAGAACGACCCAAGTGCAAATGCAATTGTGATCGCCCCTCAACAGACTCTGGTTTGCCCCTTCTTTCAATTCAGCGCGGGTGTTGCCCAGGGCCTGACGCCGACGTCTTTCCGCTGCCAATGCCAGCGTGAAAACAGAGGATTGAGTTTCGCGCATCGAGTCGTTTATACAGACCGCACCGATGAAACCTGGAACGTCAATGCTCGCGCCTGCGGCTCACCCGGAGCCCGCCCGGTCTGAACGCCCGACCCCCATCCTCATGAAACACATCGCCCTGTTTGCCCTGTTCGCCCTGCTCGCCGGGTGCGCCACCGCCCCGCGTGAGGCCGTCGCTCCCCGTGCCCGGTGGACGCCCGAACAGGCCAATGCCTGGTATGCCCGACAACCCTGGCTTGTGGGGTGCAACTTCACGCCGAGCAGCGCCATCAATCAGCTCGAATTGTGGCAGGCGGACACATGGGATTCGGCGACCATCGACCGCGAGTTGCGTTGGGCGCGTGACCTCGGGTTCACCAGCATTCGGGTCTTCCTGCACGACATCGCTTGGCAGCAGGACCCCTCAGGTTTCCTCGAGCGCGTGGATCGGTTCCTCGGCCTGGCTGCGAAGCATCGCATCGGGGTCATGCTGGTGATCTTCGACGGCGTGTGGGATCCGTTCCCGAAGGCCGGCCGGCAGCGCGCGCCGCATCCGCACCGCCACAACTCGGGCTGGGTGCAGAGCCCGGCCCAGGAGATACTCAAGGACCCTGCGCGGCACGACGAGTTGAAGGCCTATGTGCAGGATGTCGTCGGCCGTTTCCGTGCCGACCGCCGTGTCCAGGTCTGGGATCTCTACAACGAGCCGGACAATCCCGTGCCGCAGTACCGCGACGTCGAGTTGACGAACAAGGCCGAGATGGCGTGCCTGCTGTTGCAGAAGGCATTCGTCTGGGCGCGCGCGATGAATCCCACGCAGCCGCTGACCTCCGGCGTGTGGATTGGCAACTGGCCCGACCCCGCCAGACTCTCGCCGACCGAGCAGGTTCAGATCGAGGAATCCGATGTGATTTCGTTCCACACCTACGGGCCGATCGACGAGGCGAAGAGATGCGTGCAGAACCTCCGGCGCTACAATCGCCCGCTGCTCTGCACGGAATTCATGGCCCGTCCGCAGGGCAGCACGTTTGATCCCGTGCTGGGCTGCTTCAAGGACGAGAACGTGG
>DAOOQY010000888.1:0-2357 GCA_035389025.1 Verrucomicrobiota bacterium | reverse complement strand
CCGTCAGCATCCGATCCGTGCGCCCGGGATGGCCCGACACGAACACCAGTTCGCCGTCCGCAGCGCCGGCCTTGCTCCAGCGGAGGGCGTGGGGAACCTTGGCCGGCTTGCCGTTCTCGTAGACGCGGAAGAAGCAGATATCCAGGTTATAACGCGGGTACTCGAAATTGTCCGGATCGCCTCCGAAGAAGGCGACCTGCTGTTCGGGGGCGAACACGAGGCGGACGTCGGTGTAACGTTTGAAGCGATAGAGATGGTAGAGGCCGCCCTGATAGAGCGTCACCACGTCGCTGCGCAGGCCCGTGGTGTCGAGTGATTCCTTCTCGATTTGGGCCATCACCTTGCGGCGGGCGAGAAACGCCTCCTCGGCGCTGAGGTCTGCTGTGACGGCGGCATTCACGCGCCCGGTCACATCCTCGATGCTCATCAGGACGTTGAGTTCGAGGTCGTGGCACTGCTTCTCCTCGGCCAGGGTCCGGGCATGGAACCCGTCGCGCAGGTAATTGTGGTCCTTGTCGCCGAACTTCTGGAGGGCGTCGGCGCCGACGTGATGATTCGAGGCCACAAGGCCGTCTTCGGACACGAACGAACCCGACCCGCCGCTGTTGAACCGGACGGAAGCTTTTTGGAGGTGTTCGAGCCAGGCATCCGACGGCTCGAATCCGTAGCGCTCGCGCAGGATGTGACGCGGGGGGTTGTTGAACAGCCACATTCCTTCGTCGGAATGCGCGGAGCCGCCGGTCATGGTCGCGGCGGCGAGAAGGACGGTCTGCATGAGTCTTCGTTGCATAGATTGTTGGATTGGCGGCAGCCGCGTTCTACACAGAGCGAAATAAATGATGCAACGCCGGGTCAGGGGACCCGGCCCACAAACCTGTAGGCCGCGTGCCCTCACGCGGCGGAACTTCTGACGCTGGTATAGCCCGCATCGGTCCGCCTCTTGGAGTTGTTGGGTTCGCGGTGGTCACAACTGCATGAGCCCTCCGGGATTGTTCGCCGGCTTGTTCACACGCTGAATTTGAACAAGAGCACGTCACCGTCCCGCACCACATAGTCGCGGCCCTCGTGCGAGTAGTGCCCCGTTTCGCGCGCGTGGGCCACCGACCCGCACCGGACAAGGTCGGCGCAACTCACGCGCTCGGCTTTGATGAAGCCCTTTTCGAAATCGGTGTGGACGGTTCCGGCCGCGCGCAAGGCGGTCTCGCCGGCGCGGAGGGTCCAGGCCCGCGCTTCCTTCTCATTGAAGGTGAAGAAGGTGCGGAGTCCCAGCAACTGATAGGTGCTGCGGATCAGGGCATCGAGACCGGATTCCTTGACGCCCAATTCCTCGAGATAGAGTTTCGCCTCCTCGGGCGACAGATCCGCCGCTTCGCTCTCCAACTGCGCGCAGACGACCACGGTGTCGCAGGCATGGTGGTGCCGGGCGTAATCGCGCACCTGGGCCACGTAGGGGTTCTGGTCGAGACGCGCCAGATCGGCTTCCTTGACATTGGCGGCGAAGATGGTCGGGCGCGTGGTGAGGAGGCAAGAGGGGCGGGCCAGGTCCCATTCCTCCCTGGCCAGGTTGAGCGTGAGGGCGGGGTGGCCCGCGTTGAGGTGCGGTTCGAGCTTGTCGAGGACATGGGTTTCGGCCAGCGCGTGCTTATCGAGGGCCCGGACCTCCTTAAGGATGCGCTCGCGTCGGCGCTTGAGGGCTTCGAGGTCCGCCAGCACCAACTCGGTGGTCACGATCTCGATGTCGCGGACCGGATCGACACTGCCGGTGACATGCACGATGTCGGGGTCGTCGAAGCAGCGAACGACGTGGACCAGGGCGTCGACTTCGCGGATGTGGCTGAGGAACTTGTTGCCCAGGCCTTCGCCCTGGGAAGCGCCCTTGACCAGGCCGGCGATGTCCACAAACTCGACCGCCGGCGGGATGGTCCTGGGCACTTTGGCGATGCGTGCGAGGGCTTCGAGTCGCGGCTCCGGCACGTTCACGACGCCCAGGTTGGGCTCGATCGTACAGAACGGGTAGTTTTCCGCCGGGGCTTTGCGGGAACGCGTCAGGGCGTTGAACAGCGTGGATTTGCCGACGTTGGGCAAACCGAGGATTCCGGCCTTGAGCATGGGCGTCTTGTACGGCTTCAGCCCGGAAATGAACATCCAAAAAATCGCTATTCGACTTTTTGGGAGGATGTGACACCGTGCGCGCAACGCCTAAGCAACCAGGTTCGTTGCGCCTGACAGATCGAGCCACCGCGTCGCCGTGCCCCGGACCGTCGGGGCGATGGCGCCAGGTCTTTTCCTGGGGAGCTTTGCTCGCGACGGCGCTGTTTGTGCCATGATGCAGGAAGGCGCCCTCGCCCTCCTCGCTG
>DAOOQY010000887.1:0-2358 GCA_035389025.1 Verrucomicrobiota bacterium | reverse complement strand
CTACGCTGTCCTGCGCGACCAGACCCTGATTTTTCCCTGTCCCGGCGCGGTTTTGCCACAGCCCGGATTTCGTTGTCATCCTGCCGGTGGCGAGAAACCCGTAGAGTGCCCCGTGAAAGCCGCTTGAACTCCGACACCCGAGTTCACCACGGCCCGCGAAGGGCAGCCTGCGAAGTCACTGATCGGGGAGCCCACCCCGGCGCTGGGCAGGTCTTCGTCCGTCCCGCGGCATCCTTGGTCAACTGCGCGCTCGCCCTGCACGTGGCGCTCTCGCTGTGCGGCGCTTCTGGACGGTCTGCCACCCTGGTCCCGGCAGTCGATTCGGACCAGCCGGTCCCGATCCAGCCCAAGACAACGCAGCGGCCCTTTCTGAATCTGCGTGACGCCACACTTGGCTACCATGGGCCCGACGAAGAACGAGCCGATCTGGCTGAGTATCGCATTGGCTGGTTCGGACCGACCAATCTGGACCACGCGTTGTCCGGTGACCTCTGGTGGGCTGCCACTTTTGCCGTCGAACAGGCCAACACCCATCTCCGGACCACAATCTCCGAACTCCGAACTCCGAACTCCGAACTCCTTCCCTTCCGCCTCGTGGCGCGGTGGTCGGAGAATATCTGGGGCACGGGTGTTTCCCAGCTTGCGCGGATGATCTACGAGGAACGGCCCATTGCCGTGATCGGGTCCGTCGATTCCGCCAGCACGCATCTGGCCGAGCAGGTTGTGGCGAAGGCGAATCTACCCCTCGTCAGCCCGATCGCGACCGATCCATCGGTCACGCTTGCCGGCGTGCCATGGATGTTCTCGTGCGCCCCGTCGGACCGCGCGATTGCACAGGTGCTGATCGACGATGTGCTGCGGACACTCGAGTTCGTTCGGACCTGGAGTGCGGGGATTCGGGGGCGATCCGGAACCGCGGAGGGCGCGACTCCGACAGGAGCGCGCGTCGACTCTTGTGTATCGGGCACGGGGGGGACATCGACCGTGGCCGAGCGGGGCAGGGGACCGAGGTTGGCCCTGGTTACGGTGACGGATCACGAGTCACGGATGACTGCGCGCGAGCTTTTGCGTGAGTTGGCCCGACGCCAGCGGGCGCCGGATTTTCGGTTCGAGGTGCAGCCGGGTGCTGAGGACCTCGAACGCCAGCAGGCCGCGTTCGAGGAGACGCGACCGGACGTCATTCTGATCGTGGCCGGAGCCGAGGACGCGGCCCGTGTGGTGCGGGCGCTCAGGGGATCAACGGATCGAGAGCAGGAATCGGCGTCGGGGAGCGGGCCTGGAGAGGCACGCCGTGATGGCGCGGGCGGCTGGCCGGGGCCTGTGGTGTTCGGCAGCCAGTCCATGGGCCGCACCCGATTCCTGGAGTCCGTCGGGTCGGCGGGCGAGGGTGTCCGATTCCCCCGGCTCTGCTCCGTCGATGCCACAGAAGCGGACACCGCGTGGTTCATCGAACGGTTTGCAGCCGCGCGCCAGCACCCTCCGGATTGTGCTGCCGTCCTCGCGTACGACGCCACGCGGCTCCTGCTCGAAGCAATCCGGCGCGGCGGTCCGAGCCGTGCGGGCGTGCGCAGCGCGCTGGCGGCGATTTCGCCCTGGCAGGGAGTCGGCGGGGAGGTTTGCTTCGACGGCACGGGGCAGAACGCTCGGACGAATGTCGCGATGGCTACCGTGCGCGCCGGGCGCATTGTGTGCGCGGATGGATCGGGGAGGGGAATGGGGGGGCAGGGGGACACCGCAGCGGAGCCGTGACCGGGAGACTGTGTCTCGTGTTGCGGTCGAGCGAAGGGCTATGAATGTGAATCTCGAAGCATGGCGGGCGTAGCGTCCCGCCGCAGAAGAGCGCCGGTGCGTTTGTCCCAAACGCGCGTGCGGTGGCCGAGCCGGTGGTCGCCGTGACAGTCGGTGCAGAGCTTCTTCTGCGCGGTGGCGTCGAGCACGGATTGATGATCGGGTTTTTCTTCGAGGTCCGCCCGGTCCTTTTTGACCTTGTCGCTGTCGACGAGTTTCATCCAATCGTGGCAACCCAGGCAGTTGAAGCGGATGTGGCTCTTGGGGAACATCCGATCGGGCGGAGTCAAGCCGTCTTCGTCGGCGCTGTGACGCGTCGATTCTCCGTGGCATTTGACGCAGCCGATGCTGGCCTTGGCGTGAGTGAGAGCGAGTTGCTCGTCGTTGAAATCGTAGTTGGCATGGCAGACAAAGCAGCGGCTGTTGTCCGCCACGGGGCCGGGCGGTTCGGGTGGGGCCGTCTTCGTCGGCGTCGGCGGGGTGATGACTGTGTTTGACGGGCGGGGGAGATCTTCGCGCGCCGTCGCGAGCAGGGCGAGGGCGAGCGCGGTCGCCAGGAGTGGGAGAGGT
>DAOOQY010000886.1:0-2369 GCA_035389025.1 Verrucomicrobiota bacterium | reverse complement strand
GGTTCCCGGCACGGAAGTCCATTGTTCCTTGTACTTCAGGGAGAAAAGAAGCGGGCCGCACTCGATCGCCCGAAGCGGTTCGCCGCAAAAATAGGCGTCTTTGACGGCCACGACGCGGGGCTCCATTGTGAATACGATTTTCAGCGTGTCGTCGCGCCACGTCTCGTTCACAGTCAGCCAGCCGCCTGCCACAGCAGGTGTGGCGCGGGTGCCGTTGATCGTCACCTGGTACTCTTTGCACCAGTCCGGCAGCTTGAGCCTGAGCGCGCGCTTCCACGGCGCGGACGCTTTGATTCTCAGGACGACGGTCTCGTCGAAAGGATACAGGGTCTCTTCAGTGATTTCCACTCGGGTGCCGTCTTTCGCAGCAAACTTGGCCGCACACGGGCCATAAACCGGCAGAACCACATTGTCATCGCGATCATGCAGGAACAGCGCGCGGATGTATTCGGGATAGATGCGGACCGACTGGGCGGGGCAACAGGCCACGTCGAAATTCGGCGCGTAGACGCCGAACGAAGGCCCGTTGCCGAACAGGCACGAGCTCATCGATGCGGAAAACTGGTTGGGAGAGCTGTTGTAGGCGATGGCCCGCTCGTCTTTCTTGCGCGCGCCCTGCGCGCCGTTGAACAGGATGCGCTCCATGAGGTCCCCGTAGACCGCGTCCCCGGTGATACGGGCCATCCAGGAGAACGTGTTCAGATAAGTGGCAAAATTGCAGTACTCCGTCTCATGAACCGCGGAGGGAGGGGACAGGTGCTCGAAATTGGAGGCCGGTGCGCCGCTGACCTGCCAGCATTTGTCCAAAACCTGTTTGATGCCGTTTCGTGTTGCCGCGAGGCGCGCGGGCACTCCGTCGCCCGTGTAAACGAGAGCCGGGTGTTTCACGTTTTCACCGAAAGCCACCACATGGTCTTCGTTGAACTGCAGTTCCGGCCGTTGCAGAGCAGCCATGCCGTGGCGGAACGTGTCGTGCTTGTCGAGCCAGTCGATGTAGTCGGCGCACCATGTGTAAAGGCGCGGGTCGCCGGTCTTCAGATAGACCGTCATCATCGACTCCATGAGCGTCGGTCCGGCGTAATCCGTCTTCTGGTCGCCTGCCCAGTGCTCAACGAACCAGAGCAGCCCGCGGTGGACCGCCTTCAGTATGGCCTCCTCGCCGGTCGCCTCATACCACGACAGCAGGGCCCGATAGCACCAGTTCGCGGACCAGGCGCTGTAGTCTTCCATACGGTTATCCGTCTTTCGGTAACTGCCCAAATAACCGTCCTCCTCCTGCAAGGCCAGCGTGGCGCGCACCCATTTCTCGGCTTTGGCTTTCAGTTCCGGATCGTTCAGCGTGAAAGCGAGTTGCACCAAGCCCGCCCAATAGGTGCCGGAAATCTCGCCGCTCCAGCCCGCGCTGACTTTGGATTTGTGGTTCCGGTCCACATAAGGCTTGCCGATCATCTCCGGTTCCAGTTCGTCGAGATGGCCGCCCATGCCCGCCTTGCTCCGCTCAAGCTGTGTCTTCAGCCAACCCTGGGCCGTCACACTCCCCAGCGGAAGCCTCTCGAGCGCGCACCTGTTCGTGACACTGGAAGGTGCATCGGCCGTGGCACGGACTGCTGGAAGCGCAGAAATCGCGAGTGCCAGTCCCAGAACGATCCTCCTCATTCATCCCCCTTTTCTTAACTGACTGATTGGCATTTGCTCTTTCGACCTGGCCGGAGTGTGCCGGGCCCTGTGTGGCCGTTCAAGGCGAAACCGGGCAGAATTGTCTCCGCCAAGCTCCTGCCCCGCCCTTCGGATAGAGTGACAGGTTCGTGATTATTGACATGCTTTCTGGTTTGGCGGACATGTGTCCGTGATGTCAGGTGCGGGGGGGCGGGGCGAACAGCCATTGGCCTCTGCCACGCGATCGCGCCGGGATCGCCATCGTTACGGTTTGTCCCAAGCGATTAACCGGGCACTTCGAGGGGTGAACGGTTCGAGACGAACGGAGTTGGCACCATACTTGAGGAAGGTCGAGACTTCGAGCATGAGGGGGTTGCCTATGACACCGCCGGCCTCTTTGCCGTTGATCGTCACGCGCGCGGCCGCTTCGGGTTCCAGACCGTCCAAGACAAGATACACGCCGCGGGCGAGATCAACGTCCGTGGGCACCTCGCACGATCCTACGAAGGGATCCGCCTTCGCCGGGCTCAGAGTGAGCGGGCCGAGGCCGACAGTGGACCAGGGGGCGTTGCCGTACAGCACCACTTCGTCCGCCCATTTCCAGTCTGCATCGTCGTAACCGGCATGCGTCCAGCCCTCGGGCGCTTCGCGGGACACCCGCCACGTGCTGTCCACGGGCACAACAAGCGGGTCGCCGCTCTGGAACTCGACAC
>DAOOQY010000885.1:0-2373 GCA_035389025.1 Verrucomicrobiota bacterium | reverse complement strand
CGATGTTCGAGGCGGAGCCGACGAACATCGCGGTTTACCTGGGGAAGGCCTCGGGCGGGCTGTGCGCCTTGGATTTCGACCGGGATGAGGACTTGGCGGCCAGGAACGCCGCCAAGTCCTCATCCCGGTCGAAATCCAAGGCGCACAGCCCGCCCGACACTTGCCCGAGATAGACCGCGATGTTGAACTCGCCCGACGCCAGGGCGTAGCGGTACGCCGGCGTCTGGGTCGCCTCAAAAGGTCGTTGCGTGTAAGTCACCGCCGGCACTTTAGTGCCGCGGATGCACGGGACGAGGAACGCACCGTCGCCGAACAATCCGGTCACATCTTCCAAAGGAGTCGCCATAGTCATTTCAGGTCTCGAAAACACGCCGGGACAACTGTCCGCTATCCTCTACCTGCCCGGATTGCCCGGCTCGTCCTGGGGCAAATGGCGCGTCCCAACGCCCCATTAGTCGCCGTTTCGTCGGTTAAGTATCTTTTCATCAATCCAGCCGCCCAGGTCAGCGACCCCCGGAACTCGAAGGTCTTGAGGTAGCCCCCGGCGACGCCGCGAACCACCAGGCGGCTGTCCTCCCGTTGGGCCATGCGTCGCGCGTGTTCGGGGTTGCGGGTTTGGACCCACACCACCCCGCGCGCCGGCTGCCAGGCGCATAGTTCATGGCCTCCGATGGCCTCGTTCAGCCCCGTCTTGCCGTCAATGAGTGTCTTCATGCGTCCTTAGTGAAAATTCGTGAAATTCGTGTCTCAGTTGTTCCGCGCCTTCATCGCCGCCGCTGCCTGCGCGCGCACTGCCTGGTGCTCCCGGAGCATCTTCTCCACGAACTCCAGCCACCGCCGGCACCATTCAGGGTCCGTCCTGACCCTGACCACCGCCCGGGCGTTGATCATCACTTCTCCGGTCCCTGGGTTAGTCAGGAGGTAAGCCTCACCGAAACCCTCCAGTTGCGCGGCCTGCTGCGGCCCGATGCCCACCTCCGCCGGGTCTATCCACATCGTTCCGTCCGAACCGAACGCCAGCTTGATATACCGCTGCTCCCCGCAGTCCGGACAGCGCCCCGGCACCATAAAGAAGTCCAGCGACCCCTCGAACTTGCTGCCTATTCCGATCTTCATACGTCCTTTCTCTCTCAGTTGTTGATCTCCCGATAAAACTCGATGGCCTCGGGCGATACATGCACGCCCTTGAACCACTCCTTGAAATTCAGCCCGGCCAACGATCGGACCCGCGACACCGCCACATATGCCTGGCCCGGCTCCCGGGCGGCGCGGATGTCCAGGTAAGCCGAGTCCAAAGTCAGGCCCTGCGCCTTGTGGATGGTCATCGCCCACGCGAGGCGCAACGGGAACTGGCTAAAGCTCGCCGAGTCATCGTCTTGCTGGTCGAAGCGCCAGGTGAACCGCTCGACGCGGATCACCGCCCCGGCCTTGGTCTTCACCACCACCGCGCCCGGCTCGACGTCCTGGACTGTCCCGATCTGTCCGTTCACAAACAGCGGCTCACTCCGGTTCGGCTCGTTCTTGTTGACCGTGAACATCACCAGGGCGCCGGGCTTCACATGCAGCGTTGCGGGCGTCAGCAGGTTCCGGGTGAGAAACTCCCTTTGCAGCTCCGGCCCGCTCTGTTCTGCGTGCAATACGGTTTCCTCGCCGGGCAGCTCGGAAAGCTGAAACATGTTCCACTTGTCCACCTGCACGTTGTGCGTGAACAAGCGCGGCATCGTGGACGGCGGATTACTCCGCACCCGCGACTGCAAAATCCTGGCGCTGTCGCCCCAGACGCGGCCAACGCGGAAGTCGCTCAGCGCCCGGACGAAAGCGGCTTCATCCTGCCGCCGCACCTTCTCGAGCATGAACGTGCGGAACCTCGCTGCCGCCCAGGCCGGCGATTGAAACCCCCAATCGTAGGGCTCCGTCTCGCTGGTGCGGACCGGCGGCAGTTGGAGGAAGTCGCCGGTCACGATCACCTGGCACCCGCCGAACGGCTCATCCCGGCCACGCAGCCGGCGGAACAGGAACTCAACGAACTCCAGTTGCCGCCCGGGCAACATGCTCACCTCGTCAACGACGAGCACCTCGCACCGCCGCACCCGGTTGAAGCCGGCCAGAATTGAGCGGCGCGGGTCGCGCTGGAGCTGTGCGAAATATTCTTCGTTCGACTGCCCCGCCGCCGGGCCGATCAGCATTCCGCAGAACCGGTGAATCGTCATGCCGCCCACGTTCAGCGCAGCCACGCCGGTAGGCGCCGTAACACTGACCCGGCGCGGACACTCGGCGATGAAGGCCCGCAGTTGCGTGCTCTTCCCAGTCCCGCCCGCGCCCGTGAGGAAACAGTTGCATCCACCCAGCGCGGCGGCATGGAAACGGTTCTCC
>DAOOQY010000884.1:0-2375 GCA_035389025.1 Verrucomicrobiota bacterium | reverse complement strand
GTAGTTGCCCACGTTGGTCAGAACGGCGGCGGGGATGAGGTACTGGGCGTTGGTGGTGAGGAGGATCGGATGCCCGTCCAGACGCCATTGATGGAGCATCAGCTTGCTGCCATAGACACCGACCGTGAACAGAGCCGGGTCGCGATAGGGAACTGTGATCGAGACCGGTTGGCGCGTGATCACCGGCGGTGTGCCGGGGGGCGCGACAGGCTCGGCCGTGCCCCGCAATTCCGCCCGAAAACCGGTGGGGTTGACGCTGTCACCGGCGTTATTGACGACGAAGTCGAGCGTGTTGGTGCCTTCGACAAACCCGTCGGCCAGCGTGAATTCGCCCGAGAATGCGCCGAAATTGCCGTCGTAGACGATTCCGCTGCTCGAGCCGTTGAGACGCACGTCGACCCCCGAGTTGTCAGAGGACCACCGGAATGCGACGGTCGCGGTTGCGGGCTCGAAGCCCTTGAGGTCAAAGCGGAGCCGATAGATGTAATCTCCGGGGGAATTGCCGCTGGCCTGACTGGCCTGAGGCGCGATCCATCTCGAGTCGGGTCCGTTGTCCAGCCAGGGGGGAATCGGGTAGCCCGAACGCACCACGTAGGCCGCCGGTCCGGGCGCACTCGAGTCGGCGCTCCCGATGAGGGTCCAATGCGGGTCAACCGCTCCGTCGGAGAGCAATGCGCCACTGGCATCGACACCCGTGTTGAAGAGGCCCGGAATGGTTGCGGCGTCCGCCCCGAACAGGAGGCAGGCGAGGCCCGCGGCAGGTTGCAGGGCGGCCCAGGGCTGGCGACCAAAGGCTCTATTCCGGAAGTGTCGGTTGTGCATTGCTGTCGTGAATCCTTGACCGGCAAGACTTGCCGCAAACACGATAAGTTTGTTTGCTGCGTTCAATGGGTCAAGGATTCTCTGGAGCGGGGGGGCTGGCGAATTCCTGGGCTGTCGTCGCGTGGGACTTGACGCCGATGGGAGTGGTGTCACATTTGCCTTCAATGTGACCATTGATCCTCGATGTTCCCGGTCCGCTCTGCGGGCTGGCCGAGTCGCTCGATGTGCGGCCTGCGCGGCGGGATTTGTGGAATGGTCGCTTGAATGCTGTCAGGTGATGTGAACCAGGAATCAAGAACCCTATGAACGATAACTCAGACACGAGACCATGGTTTCGATCGATCCTCTGTGCCCTCGGCTTGGCCGTTTCCACCACCGCCGCTCTGGCTGTTCCGGACCTCACGTTGGGCACGTTTGATGCCGATGTGGGCGGTTGGGGGACGGCGTGGGGCAACGCCACCGCCACGCACGATCCGGCACAGGACAACACGGGCAACGGCGGGGGTGCCTGCTACATCTACGGTGATTTCTCGCTCGATCAGAACACGCTGACGGTCTACGGCTGTGTCGAGGGCAATCCCTGGTGGCACCCGACCTCAGCCAACTTCAACATGTCGGACTACAAGAGCCTCGAGTTCGACATTCTGTGGGACACCGCCGCTTCCACGCTGTCCATTGGCGAATTCAACTCTCCGCCGCTGGGCGGCGAGGCGGGCATCACGATCTGGGCGGTGGACTACTCCGATTTCAACGACCGCCCCACATTGGGCAGCATAGCCGTGCCCGATGGGGCCGCGACCGGCTGGGTGCACGTGAGCATCCCGATCGACCCCGCGATCTCGGGCATCGATCCGAGCAAGGGTGTCGTGTTCAAGAAGTGGGTGCCGGCCGAGCAGGTTGCCGCCGGGGGCATTTATGGCTTTTGGCTCGATAACGTCGTGCTCAAGGGGACCGACGCGCCCCCGCCGCCGCCAACCGTCTCGATCGACACGCCGACGCCGGGTCTGACGTTCATTGCCGCCAGCGGCGGACAATGGGATCGCCAGAACATCCGCACGGTGGGCAACGGGTACTCGTGGGTGGGCGCCTCCGGGCCGGTCAGCTATTCGCTCGAAGTTGCCGAGTTTGCCGACAAGGATCACGCGGGCTTCCAGCTTCATATGTATTTCGTTCCCGGAACCCCCGATGCCACTCGAAGCGATCCCGACTGGCATGAGGCGGACGTGCTGATGTGGGCGATCGGGAATAACGCCGACGGCTCGGCCTACTCGGACGTGCGCTACAAAACCAACGCGCCGGACAGCAACGGCATCTTCTTCTCCGATGGCAACCTGGCCGGCGCCGACGGTGCGACGACAGTGGGCACCTGGACGATCACATTCAACCAAGACACGAGCATCACGACCCGTTCGCCCAGTGGCGATGAGGCGGCCGCCACGCTCCCGACCGACGTTGTGCCGCTTTTTGACAAGACGATGCAAGTCTATGTTGGCGTTGTGCCAGGGCTGCTCTAAAGTCGGACGGGACGGGTGAGTAGGCGAATGACCTGTCCC
>DAOOQY010000883.1:0-2381 GCA_035389025.1 Verrucomicrobiota bacterium | reverse complement strand
CCTACGCGACCTACGGCGCGGATTGTCTCAACCGCGATCTCGCGCATTTTCTCGAACCGGCCGCCGGCGCCGCCACCGATTTCCGGGGCCGCTATCCCGACGCGTTTCTTGCGTCCGAGCCCCAGCGCGCCCTCAAGGCCTGGCATCTGGTGGGCGGACTCGATCCGCTCGATCCTTCCGAACTGACCGGGCTCGAGCCTCGGGACGGGTATCCGGTGCTGTTGGAGGATTGGATTCGCGCGGACGAATTGACGTGTCTGAAGGTGAAACTGCGCGGCAACGACGCACCTTGGGACTACCAGCGGCTGGTGCGGGCAGGCGAGATCGGGCGGGCTCAGGGCGTCGAATGGCTGAGCGCCGATTTCAACTGCACGGTCACCGACCCGGCCTACGTCAACGGCATCCTCGATCGTTTCCGCGCCGAGCATCCGCGCCTGGACCGCATGCTGCTCTATGTCGAGCAGCCTTTTCCCTATGACCTCGAGCGGCATCGGATCGATGTCCGCAGCGTATCGGCGCGCAAGCCGCTCTTCCTCGACGAGAGCGCGCACGACTGGAAGCTGATCCGGCTTGGCCGGGAACTGGGCTGGTCGGGCGTCGCGCTGAAGACTTGCAAGACCCAGACTGGCGCGGTGCTCAGCGCGTGCTGGGCCAAGGCACACGGCATGGCTCTGATGGTGCAGGACCTGAGCAATCCGATGCTGGCCCAAATCCCGCATCTGCTGCTGGCGGCCCACGTGGGCACCATCATGGGGGTCGAAACCAACGGCATGCAGTTCTATCCGGCGGCGTCCAACCCGGAAGCGCACGTGCACCCGGGGGCCTACCGGCGCCGCCACGGGCGCGTCGATCTGAGCACGGTGCGCGGCCCCGGGTTCGGCTACCGCCTCGACGAGATTTCGCGCGCAGTCGGGGCGCCGGCCGCGGCATTCGGGCGGTGACAGAGCCCGGATGTGAGACTCGGCGAAGCTTGATGAAACATCCGGGCTAAGTTTCGTGTGAGGCCCCCCGAAGCCTGCGGCTCCAGACTCGCCGAAGGCGGGCCGTGCGCTCGGCGGGGGGCGGATGGGAACTGAAGTACTGACCGAGCGGTGTTTGATCGCCGTGCAAGTGCTGGAGACGTTCGAGCAGGCGAATGCTCGCCAGGGGGTGGTGGCCCGCCGCCTGGGCCAGGCGCGATCCGAATTCGTCCGCCTCGAATTCGCATTCCTGCGAGTAGGCGCTGGATAACAACTGAAGCGTGGTGTCCTTGAGGAGGCCGCCGAGCGGAGTCGCGCGTCCGAGTCGGCTCGCCAGCGCCTTCATGAACGATTCCTGGAGGAAGTGGTCGGTGGCATGGCCGCGGATGACGTGGGCCATTTCGTGCCCGAGGACGAACGCGATCTCGTCTTCGTAGCGGTGACAGAGGTCCAAGAGGGACACGCTGATGAAGATGTACCCGCCGGGTAACGCGAGGGCCGAGGGCTCGGGCAGTTGGATCGCATCGATTCGAAAGCGGAGTTGCCGGTTTCTCAGCCGCGCGGCCAGCGCCTCTCCGATTCGGCGCACGAGCTTGAAATCCGCGGCGGCGGCGGGGGCAGTGGAGGACGAGCGGATTTTCAAGGCCAGAGTGCCGCCCAGTTCCTGCTCGGCCTTGAGGCGATCCTCTTCCGAGCCGGCCAGGCTCTGCCAGGCCCACTTGGCCTTGTGGAAGGCCGGCATGCTCAGCCGGCCCACCGCACGGCCCCAATTCTCGAACATGCTCACCATGCAGTTTGTGTGTCGCAGGCAACCCGGGCGCATACCAGCGCGCCCGCGCACCCTGCCTGGTACTGTTGAGCGCGAATCCCGGAAAGGCAAGCGGACTCGTCAGCGCGTTGGCCAGCGGCAGAGGCCCGCCGGCAGAAAGACCAGGACCCCGCCCAAACCTCCCAGGAAGGCGGCTGCCGAGAGCAGACCGAAGTGAACGACTGGGGGGAAGGACGAGCACCAGAACACCGCGAATACCGTGATCAGCACCAGCAGCAGCAGGCGCCACGACCGAAAGGCCAGCCAGAGAATCGCCAGCAGCAGGCCCAACGCCGCCGGCACGAACCGCCGCAGGTCCGCCCCGAGTGTTCGCCGGACTTCCTCCTCGACCAGCGGCAGGGCCAGCACGGTGAAGCGGAGTCCTTCGGCCCGGAACGGCTCGAGCACGGTGTCGATCTCTCCGCGCAACGCCCGCTGCGCGTCGGCGGACTGCGGCTCGCTGGGAACGGTGGCCGTGATCAGGGTGTGTCGTCCGTCGGCCGAGACCATGAGGTTGCGGACCAGCGGGTGGGTGAGCGAGAACTCCTTCAATCGGGCCAGCGTGTTCGAGTCGAGCGGATCGTCCGGCACGAAGGGCACCATCTCGAAGCTCA
>DAOOQY010000882.1:0-2381 GCA_035389025.1 Verrucomicrobiota bacterium | reverse complement strand
TCTCGAATTCGGCGCTGACGGCGATCGAGTGGGCCCGGTAGACCGGCACACGGACGCAGGTCACGCTGGCCCGGAAGGTGGGGTGATGCATGATCTTGCGCCCCTCGTTCTCCATCTTCATTTCCTCTTTCGTGTAGCCGGAAGGCAGAAAAGAGTCGATGTGCGGCAGGACATTGAAGGCGATCTGATGCGGATAGACTTCCCTGGTCGCCGGCTGGCCGTGAACGATCTGATCCACCTGCCGCCGCAGTTCCTCGATCGCCTTCGCCCCGGTCCCGGAGACCGCCTGATAACTCGACGCAAAAATGCGCTTGCAGAAGAACGCCTTGTGCAGCGGGTGAAGGGCCATCAGCGCAATCGCCGTGGTGCAGTTCGGATTGGCAATGATGCCCTTGTGGCTTCGCACATCCGATGCGTTGATCTCGGGGATCACCAGCGGAACCGAGCCGTCCATCCGAAACGCGCTCGAATTGTCGATCACCACGCACCCCGCCCGGGCGGCGACAGGAGCGAACTCCCTCGAAATGCCCCCGCCGGCGCTGAACAGCGCGATGTCGATCCCCGCAAACGAGTCGGGTTTCAGCTCCTTCACCGCGATCGTTTTGCCCTTGAATTCGAAGGTCTTTCCGACCGATCGGGCGGAGGCCAGCAAGGTGAGTTCGCGCAGCGGGAAACGCCGGCGTTCGAGCGTTTTGATCATCTCGACACCGACGGCGCCCGTCGCGCCGACAACGGCAACATGCGGTTGAGCGTGCATAAAGCGTGGCGGACTATAATGGCGCCAAGAGGACTGTCAAATGCGGGAAACCGAGCAGTACATCCGGAGGTTGTCGATGGGAATCGACTTTGCGCCGCGTGGGGGCACGCGGCCTGCACCGGAAGTCTCCGGTCAGGAACACGGGGGCTCACCCCGATTCGCAGGGGCGCAGGCCCGCCGCGGCGCCGGCGCGTGCCGCACACCCGCCTCGCGCATCTTGCGAATCGCCGCCTTGAGGTTCCTCTGTCCGAAGAGCGATGTCCCGCTCACAAACGTGTCCGCTCCAGCCCGCGCGCATTCCGCCGCGGTCGACAGGTTGATCCCGCCGTCGACCTCGATGCGGAAGGGAAGACCCCGCTCGCGGCGCCATGCGTCGGCCTGTTGAATCTTCGGGATCATTTCCTCGATGAACGACTGCCCGCCAAAGCCCGGATTCACCGTCATGACAAGGAGCAGGTCAATGTGCTTGAGCAGCGGCAGGGCATTGGCGATGGGCGTGGGCGGGTTGACGGCCAGGCCGACCTTTCGACCGAGGGCCCGGATTTTCCAGAGCAGATCGCCCACCCCGTTGCCCAACTCGACGTGCACGGTGATCAGCGACGCGCCCGCCCGGGCGAACGGTTCGAGCAGAGTGGCCGGGCGCGAACACATCAGGTGCACGTCCAGCGGCAGCCGCGTGAAACGACGCGCCGTTTCCACCACGCCGGGCCCGAATGAAATGTTCGGCACGAAATGCCCGTCCATGATGTCCACATGAATCCAATCCGCCCCGGCCCGGTCGGCGCGTTGAATCTCCGATCCCAGCCGGCCAAAATCAGCCGCGAGCAGAGACGGTGCAATAATCATCGGCCAAAGGCTAGCGGACCACCGGGTCCCCCCGCAAGTGCAGGCCGCGAGCCCCTGACTCTCAACTCGTCGATTCAGGTCCTGCCCAGGAGACGGCGCTGCATCGCTCTGGCCTCGCGAATCCAGACCGCATCCCGCTTCCGCTGGAAGGCGGGGGCATGCGGATCGTCCGCGAGCACTTCATCGAGTTCCACGCGCGCCCGCTCGACCTGGCCCGTGGCCATGAGGAGCTTTGCGAGTTGCACTCGGGCCCGGGCATAGGTGTGGCTGGCCAGCACCCGGCGCCAGGATTGGATCGCGTCTTCGGCGCGACCGAGGGCGCCGTAAGCCTCCGCCAACGCCATCAGCGACTGACCATAGTCGTGGTCGGGGTCCTGCCCGCAAGCCTTCTCGAGAAGGGGCAGAGCCTCCGTCGCGCGGTTTTGCCGGAGCAAACACTGCCCGGAGTGCGCCAGCGTGTCCAAATCCTCCGGATCCCTCTCGATTGCGGCGCGATAGCACGCCTCCGCCTGGTCGAGCTTGCCCTGCCTGAAATAGATGTCTCCAAGTTGCGCGTGGTGATGGGCCTTGTCGAGATGATGAATCTGCTCCTGCAGTTCCTTGATCCGATGGCGATCCTGCGCTCCGGGCAGTTCGAATCCCCTCAGCGCCGGGGCAGCCTGCCGATACACGAGAAAGAAGTAGAGCACCGCGTTGATTGGAGGAAAGAGAAAGATGAACACCGCCCAGAGCCATTCCTGACGGCGAATCGCGTCCACCAGCATCCACAAAGCGAACA
>DAOOQY010000881.1:0-2393 GCA_035389025.1 Verrucomicrobiota bacterium | reverse complement strand
ACTCCACACGCTCCGCGACCTCGACGCCGACCAGAGCATGGGCGACTGCCACAACGAACGCCGAACCAAGGACTTAGACAACCACGACGGCGCTGCTCCCAGGATCAGCGCAAGAGATCTCATTAGGTTGACGCGTATGCGCGGCTGCGGGATTGCTCCTCAGTCACAGAGGTCAAGGCTACGCTCCTTCGTCGTGACTCGCCAGCGAGCCAAATCCCCTCCAGCAAGATCGGAATTCACTTATGCACAGACCTTGGCCGGATGTTTCACCAGTCGCGGATTCCCGCATGTTTCATGGGCTCGCGACCAACAGGGCCGATTCATCAAGTGGAGCGGCGACGGCCCGTCGCCGAGAAACACCGTGCTCACTCGCGATGGTGGGGGGGGACGAGCCGTCCCCACTCCGACCCTTTCGACTTCATGAGTTGGCGCTGCGCGACCAAGACGGCACCGCCTTTTCATTTGGCGCATGGCAGCAGACGGAGTACGTTTGCCGCCGTTTTGCAGCCCATGAACGGAATGGGCAATCGCGCGTGCATGGCATCAAGCTCGGCGGTGAAGGCGACGTGACGGCCACCCATCGCCTCTGGAAACGCGAAGACCTCGGCGTCTTCGTCAGCAGTCCGGCGGTCTACAAAGGCCGAATCTATCTCTTGCGCCATCGGGGTGGTGTTGTGTGCCTGGACCCCGCCACCGGCAAGACCGTTTGGAGCGACGCTTTGCCCGAGGACAAGTCCCCCTACTACGCGTCGCCGACTGTCGCCAGCGGGATTTTCTACGCCGCTCGCGAGGACGGCGTGGTTTTCGCCGTCCGGGTGGGAGAACGCTTCGAGTTGTTGGGCGCGAATCCCATGAGTGAACGCATCGTGGCCTCGCCCGTGCCCGTAGCCAATCGCCTTCTGCTCAGTGGCGACAGCCACCTGTTCTGCGTGGCGGGGACTGATTTGTGACTTCCTCGATGAAATATGTCACATATGAGTCCAGTTTTCGCGCCGCGCAGCGGCGCACCTTAGCGAAGCGTCGAGGGCCGGTGACCAAGGCCAAGGCCCAGCCCGAACGATCTGGCGACGTGCCGCGTCAGTCTGAGGCGGAGCCTCGCTAGTCCTTCACCGCGATCTCGGCCCAATAGGCGGCCTCATAGGCCCATCCGCTCGGCTGGTTGATCAACTCGATCTCGACCTTCCGACCGGCAAACCGGGTCAAGTCCACGTCCTGGACCAGCCAGTGCCCCTCCGTGCACGTCGCCGGGCTCACCGCCTTGCGCACCAACTCTTCGCCGGCAGCCCGCACGATGAGATCGAAGTCGCCCTGCGGATCGTGACCGACCACCAGATGCAGCCGGGTCGTGCGGCCCGCCGGCACGTCGACCGTGCGCTTGAGTTTGCAGCCCGTCTCCTGATCGAGCGGATGCGTCGCGACCACGTTCTTTCGACCCTGCCATTCGGCGCGCAGCCCGGGGTCCATCTCCTGACCGCAATCGGTCAGTTTCCATCCCGGGAAAAGCTTCTCGACCGCCTCGATCGCGCGTTTGGGCGTGTTCGAAGCCGTGATCCTCGCCATCTCCTCCGGCGTGAACCGGCTGTTGGCGATCGGCCCCGGCGCCCAGCTCAACTCGAGCGCGCTCGGTTTGGGCGCGCGCACCGGGATGACAAAGACATCCTCGCCGGCGCTGTCCTTCTCGATCCGTCCGCCGTAGCGCACGAGGAACTGGCGCGCCAGTTTCTCGCACACATCGAGGAGCCGCGGGAAATTGTACGCCGTGTGGCTGAACTCGCGCGTCTCGTCGAGCCCCGTATTGAAACGCGCCGGGAGCTTCGCGAAGCCGATGGTGGTGAACAGGACACCGGCCGAACTCGACGGATTGCAGTCCGAGTCCATGCCGCTGCGGCATGAAATCAGAATGGTCTGGTCCAGGTCACGCTTGCCAAAGAGCAGGCCCATCAGGACGTAGGCGCCGTTGATCTTGCAGTCGATGCCACCATTCGAGGCCTTCTGGTACTCCTTGTCCTCGCGGTATTTCTTCTGGCACAGCCGCCAGGCCTTCTCCCAATCGCTCGGGTCGGCCTGGTACCACGCAATCATGTCGCGCACCATCTCCGCGTATTGGCTCTGCGCCGGGATCGCGGCGAGCGCTGTCTGGGCGAGCTTGACTGGATCGGACTCGAAGAACGCCGCGGCATAGAGGGCGCCCATGAATTGGCCGGCGTACACGCCGTCCCCGTAGTTCATCAGCCGTCCGAACTTCTCCCCCAAATCGATGGCGACCTGCGGCATGCCCGGCGCAATCAGCCCCGAATAGTCCGCCTCGATCTGATAATCGATGTCGTTTGGACACTTGTTGAATTGCGGATGGCTCGAATCGGGAGGGGCGATGCCCCGGCGCAGATTCGTGC